>NZ_CEVXFV010000003.1:0-156723 GCF_982396655.1 Cellulosilyticum sp.
TGATGTTATTTTACATGACCTTAAAAAAACTGTCTAGTTAATTGTAACCTATCCATGATGCCTCTATTTATGTATTACTATTTTATTCCCTTATTCCATATGTTAACCTTCTCTGCTCTGCAGCCATTTCATCTAATGTATCTTTAAATTCTTCATAGGTATATCTTTCCATGAAATAAGAATAGTCAGCTACATCCATGTAAAAACAATCACTATTTTCTGCATTAATAGTATCCACTAATTCCATATAATCATCTACTGTATACTCTTTTTCCTGAGCAACTACAGTAGGTATTATCCCAATAGCCATACTACTTACTGCAAGCGTAGCAATACCTAAAATCTTCTTATAATTCATTTGTTATCACTCCTTAAATATAAATACTTCATTATTTCTCCAAGTCAACTATTATAATATTTTATATTATTATTATTATTTATACAAGTCATATTGTAAAAAAGACCCCTAACCTTTTACAGTTAAGAGCCTTCATCTTAGGAGTGTTAATAATGACTTACATTTATTACGTCTTCGTTGTTCTTACACGATTACTATATAATAATACCAGTTTCACCTACTACTTTATAATCAACTTTAATGATAAAAAAATGGTCATTTTATCGTAAAAAAAGAGGCATTAATGTTTGCACGATTATCTTCTTACGCCTTTTAATAAATGTAGCTGTCGTTATATCTAACAGCTCACAAATTCTATTTATTGAATACCTTTTAAAATACTTCATTTCAATAAGTAGCATTTCCTGTTCTGTTAACATACTCAATACATTCTCAATTCTCTTAAACTCTCTCTCCTTCTTCTGTAAGTCTCTTAAAATGCCTTGTATACGTCTTTCATTATTCCTCTCCCTTTCTATCACTTCATTCTCTACAACGCTACTAAACGCATATGTGGCACTTCCTGCCTTCTCATTTCCACTAGCTCCTGTTATACCTACTATCTCCTGAGCTTCTTCTAAGTCCAACTTCAAATTATCTATCTCAACCTTTAACTTTGGTAAATTGTAAAGGATACCTTCTACTGTACTGTAATTATTGTCTTTCATTTTGTAACCTCCAAGTGCGAATTATGCCTCTTTGTATGCCTGATCTATTACCTTAACTATTCTTTCTTCAAATAGTTTTCTATTTAATGTTCATCCTAAATCCCTTATCCTTTCTTTTCTCCACACCTTACATTGCTGCGGGCTGGCTACATTCCATCTTATTGATACATACACAATAGCTATTAATCCATTGCTCTGTCCTTTTATCCTTGTAATTGGTTTCATACATTTCTGCTGTTATAGTAACAATCTGTCCAACTCTCTCCTCCACCTGCTCGTATATGTGGCGAGTGTTGGCACCATTAAACACTGTCCCTGTGATTCGTTTATTCTTCTTATTTAAAAGAGTAAATTTAACTACTTTCTCATTCTTTAGGGTAATTCTCTCAATAAGTCCTTCAAATCTTAATTCATTCATTAGTTTAGTTCCTTTCTTTTTTTTACCACACCTACCCATTTATCTCTATTCTCCAATCCATTGCTTCACTTTTGCCGTTGGTACATTAGTTTGGTACATTACATCATATTCTCAATCCTTTGACTATCAAGGCTGGTACATTGGTACATCAAAAAGCACAAAAACTTTGGTAAAAATAATTTTAAGTACTACTTATACCCCTATATCCTATATATTATTATTTATTTAATTTTTATTGATTTTTAATGTACCTAATGTACCACAATCCCGCAACCCATTG
Source organism: Cellulosilyticum sp. (assembly GCF_982396655.1). NCBI lineage: Bacteria > Bacillati > Bacillota > Clostridia > Lachnospirales > Cellulosilyticaceae > Cellulosilyticum > Cellulosilyticum sp. The sequence goes on from NZ_CEVXFV010000003.1 coordinate 1,764, forward strand.
AGCCACAAAGGAAAAGTGCGGTACATCAGAAGTGAATTTTAATGTACCAGTCTTGTACCAAACGTACCATTAAAATGGTATGCTGTACTCTTTGATATATGGCAATTTATAATATCTGCCTTTGTTCTTCTCATTATTTAGCCTTATATGATGCTGCACAAATCCCATTGCTATTAGGGCTTTGCCAACCTTTTTAGGGCCTAACTTTTTCCCATGTTGCTCCTCTAAATAATTACATAATGCTGTGCTTGTAATGTATGCCCATTCTTCTTTAGGCTGATTAAGAGGAAGAATATCTTCAATAATTAATTGCTCATCTGTTTTCACAATATACTCTTTGTTTCTTTCATTATTAAGGTTAATTTCTTCTTGATTAAGGTGTGTTACGCCGCCTTGAAGATACATTTCCATGATTTGACCCCAAAGTAAATCAACATCAATATCATGGGTGTGATTAAGAGCTTCTACATCTATTACAATGAAACGTCTATTCCCTGTGTCGTCTCTTAAAAACTCATCATCATTAACTGTACAAGCAAAGAATGTTCTACGTGGGTATTTCTCAGCTTTTCTATCATAAGGCGTTCTATATTCATCTTGTGGAGAAGTTAACCATGCTTTAAGTGCATCACGATCTGACTTTCTCATGGTTCCTCCAAGCTCACCTAATTCACACAGCCAGTAAGATGTGGCTTGAATAATGTCATCCTTTTTTGAAAGGTCTAGCTGTACACCATCCTTAAAGAAATCAAATAAAATTTCCTTTGGCATTAATGCTCTAAACCATCTTGTTTTCCCTAGTCCTTGTTTCCCTTTAAATACTAAAGTAAATTCTGCATTAAAATGCCCATTGTTTAATCCCATTTTTACGCCTGTCATCAGCCATATTTTTATGATTTTTTCATTAAATAAAATTTCCTCATAAGTATAGTGGTCTGCATAGGTAATAGTTTTAAGGAGTCGTTCAAGCTCATTTGCCCCTGGTGTATTTTTATATTTTTCATGTGCTTTCTCTAAATATTCTTTAACTGGATTATATGCATTTTGATTAGCAATAAAAGAAGTAAAATCCCAAAGATTATCTCTTAAAAGGTGTAACCCTGTTCTTACACAATCACTATTCATAATGGTCATAAAATCTTTATAGACATACCATTTCACATTACTCTTAATTTCTTTCTTTAATTCATTGTATTGTAATTGAATATCTTTCTTTTTATATAACAAAGCTAAGTTTTCCCATATCTTATAAGGTGTTCCCCTATCATTACATTCATAATTAATATCTTGTTTTGAGCTTATCTTTGTTTTTTGTAATGCTTTCTTCATCTCAGCTTTTATAGCCTTTATCATTTCATTAAATAATGTTTTCTGCTTACTTTTTTCAGCCTCTATCATTAACTCATTTAACTTTTTTACCTGCTCTATTTCATTATCCCAACTTAAAAAATCATAAGTTCGTATATCACTAAAGTTTATTTGTTGCATTTTGTCCTCTCCTCTTATTTGTAATAATTCTTGTTGTAATAACTACCTCTATAAGTGCTTAAGCATTTATTAATTGTCATGCTTCCATAAGTTGAACCACTTTGCCTTCTATTCCATTTCTCTCTCATCATGGCACTACTTCTATAAATCCTATCTATCTGTCCTGCGTTACCACCTGTCCAAAAGATAAGCATATTTACAAATGTCATATCATCTTTAGATGCATCTCCTGAGCTACCACCATAATAATAGAGGTCTCTAAATCTCTCATTTCTACTTGCCTTTTCAATGACTTCTCTATCATCCAAGGACTCGCCTCCTCCTATATGGTAGGGCGTGGTTAAAAAGATCTTTTCTTGCCTTGCCAAGTACTTTGCGTGTAGTGGTTTAATGCTTTCTGTGCAATCTCTTAAGGTCTATAGTTACCAATTACCTTGCCTGTTACTGTAAAGAATCGCCCTTTTTCATAACACTCAAAGTTACCTTTTCTACAGGCTCCTTGTGGTTTACTGCCTTTGCAAATCACATGAATGCCTCTCCCACTAGGTGAAACTTCTGCATAGCTGTTTAGTGTGGTTATAACTTCTTTTACTACTGGATCATCAAGCTCTACACTATCTATATCTACACCAAATATGCCATCACCTAACATAAAGCCTAAGCCATCATAAAGATGTACTACTCTAATAGCTGTTTCATAATCACACCAAGTCTCAGCATTATTACTTTGAGCCATGCCACCTGTTCTTGCATTAAATGGTTTCTTATCGTACTTCCCTCGTTTTTCATCCCAATAAAGTCTATATGTTACCCACCTATTTAATTGTTTTAACTCCTCTGGTACCTTTCTGTATGTCATGCTAAATCCTCCTATATAAAAGGGCATTGCTGCCCTCTTAATTAAAATGGTAATGCTTCTTCATTTTCCCAAGTTGTAGAAGTTGCTGCTTGTTCTGTTTTATTTAATAAAAGTGGTTTTGGTAAAGCTATATTTTCAATATTATTCACTTCGCATGTATAACGCATAGTAGTAAAGAAACCAGTATTACCATCAATCTCATATTCCTTTTCACCAAATACACCTCCAAACAATTTGCCCCTTAAGCTGTTTTCATTCCAATCCCACTTATAGCCTTGATTACTGCTCTCAATGTGGTACATAAATGTCTTAAAGGCTTTCTTTAATCTTTCATCCTTTGGCTCACCATTATCTAAAGGACAAGTTAAGCGATACACACCTTTCCACTTCTTATTTTTATCTTGTTTTTCATATTGGGCTCTATAAAAGTTTTTATATTCTCCATCTGCTATATCAAAACTAATAAGTAGTACACTCCCCCATCCATAGCTCATTTCTTGTGCGTCTATCACCTTACATACATAAGCACCTACTGGTAACTTTCTTTTAGCTCCCATAATTTCTGTTGTTTCGTATCCATTCCATTTTTTCATTTTTATATTTCTCCTTGTTTTAATATTTCTCTTAAGTTGTAAATTAAAGTTTTATATATAAAGTCACCACTATAAGTAATGTCTTTCATAAAAGTAACATGCAAGTTATACCTTGCTTCAAATGCCTTAAGGGTAGACATAAAACGTTTTTTGTCATAACCTGTGTTATAGTTACCTAAAAGAATATCCTCATAATCTGCATTTTCTATGAGTAAGTAAATCATCCCTTTTGCTCTTTGAAATTCTGCCTCGATACGCTCTCGCCCTTGCGTGAAATTGCCACTTAACTCATTCAAGTTGGCCTTGCGTTCTATGGCGCATACGTTCTGCAAGTAATAGGGTTTGTGCAGGTGTGGTAAATCTACTTTTAAGGTATAATCGCCTGTGTCTACCTTTTCATAGCAATAGGCAATCTTGTGCTTATCAAAATACGATATAATGTGGTCACATTTCTGTTCTCTTGTATCTACTACCACAACAGCACGCTTTAAAATCTCATTTATCTCTTTATCTGTGTACTTAAACATCCTAGTACTCCTCTAGCACCTTCAAAACTGGTACAATATCATTATCTATTTCATCTTCTTCAAAAGCTCTAAAAGGTGTTTTAGCTGTAGAATTATTGCTATGTGTTTCAAAGATATATCTGCCATTTTTACACTTAGCCAATAACACTACATTAAACTTAGACTCTGGCACCAGTTTATTCAGCTTCTTTCCTGTGGTTTTCATACGTGTCCAAGTATAGCCATCTTCTGTATGCTCTGTTTCACTGTGAGCTGTATAAATGATTGTTAAATCATCCCTTAAGCTACTGACAATATCTAAAATGTTATAGACATAAGTTACTAAATCCATCCACTTATCAAAGCCTTTCTCTTTAGACCTTCTCATTTCTTCGCCTACCATAATGCCATTTAAGGTATCTATCACAATATACTTCATATCTGTTTTTTCACTAATCCCTTTCATAAGTGCCAGGACTTTATTAGGGTCATCTGTGGCAATATAGTTTTTATTCTCGCTATTATATTGCTGCCTAAATCCACGCCATGCACTTTTCTTTTTATCTGCATCTATAAAGTAAGTCTCTTGTGGATTTAAATTTCTTAAGGATGTTGTTTTCCCTGCTCCTGATTCACCTATAATACATATTGCTTTAGCCATCACTATATCCTCCTAATTATTCTTAGTACTTAATCTCTAATTCTTCTGATTTAGTCACTACACCTAATCCATCTATCTCAAGCATTTCACCTGTTTGGGTGTCTATGATATGCTCATCTTCAATAACAAGATTTTTCTTAAAGTCAGTCCATTTAAAAGAAAGGACTTCTTTCTTATTAATAAGCACTTCCCTATTATTCTTCTGTGCCCACTCTAAGAGCTTAGTGGCATCTTTTTCAAAATCTAATTTAGGTTTCTTTACTACCACATCACCATTAATAAGCTGCACTTTTCTTTGAGTCTTTGTTTCACTCTGTGGCACTTGTTCAAATAACTCTCTTAAATATCTTTCCTTCTCCTCTTTCTGAGCTTTAAAGTAAAATTGCTTTTCCTCAAACTTATCTTTTAGTCTTTCAACTTGCATTTTAAACATGGCTTCTAGCTCTACAATCTTTGCATCTAGTTCCATAATATCTTCAACCAAGTTGTCCATTTCTACTTTTACTTCTAATGCTCTTTGATCTATATCTAATACTGCTTTTCTACTCATTGTCTTTCTCCTTTAAACCAATATCATCAAGTAATTTACACTTAATCACATATTGTGCTGCTAAAACATCTTCCTCACAAAGATAATCCATAACTTCTTTAAAAAGGCTTTTATATCTTTCAATCTTCCACTTCAATATTGCATTCTCTACTGTAAGCTCTGCGTGTTCATTTAATAGTTTGCTTGTAAATTCCATAGCCTTTCCTCCTACATCTCAAATAAGTATTCAATGCTGAGGTGTGGAAAATAAACCTCTTTAATTTGCATTGCTTCATTTAAAGTAAAGTGACTTTTCCCATTCATCTTACCTGAGATAGTTGCTTCTCTTACTTTTAGAAGTCTTGCAAAGTCTTTTGCTCGTACATTGTATCTACTCATTTCTGCTCTTAAGTTTCTTAACATTTCTTTTACCTACTTTCGTTTTTTAGTGCTATGCTTTCGCTACAAGAACATAGTAAATCCTAAATTTGTACTGGCAATGAGCCGTTTTAAAGCCTTTTTTGAGCCGTTTACGAACCTAATATGAGCCGATTGTAAACCTTTTGTAAGCCATTTTTAAACCCTTTATGAAGGAAGAAAAATGGTAAAAAAAATAGACCCAGCTGAGCTGAGTCAAGTGAGCATTATTTAATATTCATTAAGGGGCTTGTCTGTACTGCCCTATTTAGTACATCTTCATCTTGAAGTGACTGTAAGTATCTCTTGGTAATACCAATATCATCGTGTCCTAGTAATCTACTTACAGAATACACATCTAATCCATTTCTTAATTGTGCCTGCGCATAGTAATGTCTACAAGTATGGGGTGAGCATCTTATATCTTTTCTGACATGTGCTTCTTTACCACACATTTTTACAATACGTTCTATAGCTTCAGGTGTTAACATCCTTCCTTTTTGAGAAAGAAAATAATATTGATGTTCATATCTCTCTTTAACAAATAAATTTCTTTTCTGCTCATATTTAAGCATTATTTTAGCTAGTGATGGCGTAATTGGAACAAATCTCTCTTTTTTCCCTTTGCCATAAATTAAAATAGCATTTGTTTTAATATCATTAATCTTAATATGACATAATTCACTATTCCTAATCCCCGTATCAAATAGCATCGCCATAATGCATGCATTTCTAGCATTTATATAGCTGTTGAAATTATAAACTTTCATCATTTTAGCTACTTCTTTATCTGTAAAAGATTTAATAATGACACGTTCTTCTTTCTGCCAACTTACCTTTTTAATATAGTTATTTGCAATATATTCTTCTTGCTCTAAGTAATTAAAGAACATCCTTACATTTCTAAGGATAGAATTAATATATGTTGCTTTTAATCCTAATGCTTGTTTGTGCTTAATGTAAGCCTTTAAATGAACATGTGATACTTTCTCTATAGTTGTAATACCGTATTCTGATTCAAGATAAGCAAAGAACAGTAAGTTATTGTTTTTTACTGATTTAAGTGTTCTTACAGAATAATTCTTTAACCTAATATCTAATAAATATTCATTTAATAAATTTTCTAATGGTGTTCCTTTAGACATAAAAACCCCCAGTGATGATATATTTTGAACATCTGTACATCATCATTGGAGGCTCCTTGTACGTCATCACTGACGCTATTTTTATAACTATATTTTTATCAATCCATTGAAGCTCAAAGGATTACTCTTCATCCCAGTTATGGTAAACGTTCTGAACGTCATCATCATCTTCAAGAAGATCAAGCATTCTGTTCATTGATTTTACAGCAGCTTCATCTGTAAGTGCTGTCCATGTTTGTGGTACCATTGTTACTTCAGCTTCTGCCATTTCGATGCCAGCTGCTTCGAGTGCTGCATGTACGTCTGCGAAAGCTTCTGGAGAAGTTGTGATTGTGTAACCTTCTTCTTCTGCTTCGAAGTCATCTGCACCAGCTTCAATCGCCATCATCATCAGTTCATCTTCATCCATGTCAGTTGCTTCTTTTTCAATAACGATTTGACCTTTTTTGTCGAACATGAAAGATACACAACCTGTTGTACCCATGTTTCCGTTACCTTTTGTAAAGTATGAACGTACGTTAGCTGCTGTACGGTTTTTGTTATCTGTAAGTGTTTCTACGATTACAGCTACACCGTTTGGACCGTAACCTTCATATGTGATATATTCATAGTGAACGTTATCCCCTTCACCTGCTGCTCTTTTGATACTTCTTGCGATTGTATCGTTAGGCATGTTATTTGATTTAGCTTTTGCGATAACGTCAGCAAGTTTTCTATTGATAGATGGATCTGAACCACCTTCTTTAACTGCTACTGCGATTTCACGACCAAGTTTAGTAAAGATTTTACCTTTTTGTGCATCGTTTTTAGCTTTTTTATGTTTAATATTGGCAAACTTTGAATGTCCAGACATAACTGTTGCCCTCCTTATATATTTTTCTGCTTACTGAATGTCTTTCACCCATTTTGAGTAAGCTCACTAATTGATATTTTACCATATTGTGCTTAAATCTTGCAACAAATTTACACTAATACATCAATAAGTTCAAATTCACCCCTTTGAAGACTTACTTCTGCATTGGTATTTTCAGTGAGCCAGTCGCAAAAAGCATCTTGCTCACCTACAAGTACCTCCACTTGCATTGTTACAACATCTGTGTACAAGCTATCACGTATTCTATAACCCTTTTCGCCTAATAAATATTGCACCTTTCCTACAAGGGTATAATTCATTTGTACGTCTATAAGCTGAATACGTCTTTTTTCAATAATTCCTGCATTTAGAAGCCCTTCTTTAGCTGCTTTGCCATACGCACGTACAAGACCACCTGTCCCTAACAAAGTCCCTCCAAAGTATCTTGTGACACAAATTAAAGTATTTCTCACATCTTCCCCTTTTAAAACTTCTAAAATAGGTTTACCTGCCGTACCTTGTGGTTCACCATCATCACTGCAACGCTGAATCTCATTTTTTTCACCAATTTGATATGCAAAACAGTTATGTCTAGCATCATAATACTTTTTACGTAACTGTTGCAAGCATGCTTCTGCTTCTTCTTGTGACTTTACCTCACAAACTGTAGCAATGAATTTTGATTTTTTTTCAACTACTAAGGCTTCTCCCGGCCCTTGTATCGTTCTATAACTTTCTAACATAATCTCACCTTATCGTTAAAATATTGTATTCTTATACTATCATAATTTTCACCTTTTGTCTCTTACTTGTATCATACAAGATATCTGATATTTCCTTCATCCTCACAAATATTCTTTGCTCATATCTTCTATATTCTACGCTTAGCACTTGTTCCCTATGCTTATACGACCTAACTTCTACTATATCTAATCAAAAAAACAAGCCCAAGAATCTCTTATACTTAGAGAATCTTAGGCTATATATGATAAATAATCATGTAGCAACTTTTCTATCCTTGAAGATCATTTGCTTGACGTTCCATATTTTCTACTACAACATCATAAATTTCCCCTATAGATGCACCATATTCAAGCACTTTCCATGGTGTATTGGTATGAAAATGAATTTTAATTAAATTCTCATCTCCTACGGCAAGTAAACAGTCACCTTCAATATTATTTGTAATATATTCATTGACTACATCCTCTGAAAGGTTCTGGCCCTCAATTAATAATTGCGTATCAAATTTGTATTCAAGCATAACATATTCTCCTTCGTTCTATGTATTCCCATAAAATCATTGTATTTTAAATTACTACTTTTTCTCTCTCTATCTAATTATACCTTGTTATTAAAGTAGAGCCGCATTTTACGTACTCTACTTTAATAGCTTAGTGTATTAATTCATCAATTACTTCTTGTAAATGAACACCTGATACACTGTTTTTATAAAGGGCTGTTACTAATTCATTAGCTTCAGCTGCGTTTTCAGAAAAATATTCTATGTGACTAGTCATTTGGTCGCTTGAACTTTCTGCTACCTCAACGCCGTAAAAATCTTCCCCATAATAACCTAGTTTCTTAATCATGTAATAGTTTACTGTTCCTAGTGGTAAATCATTTTTTCCTACTAATACCTTTTCAATTGTCATGACGCATTTCCTCCCAGAGTTATTAAATTATCTTACGTTTTCTCTCTCTAGTCACATTATATAATATTTTCTAAGATTTTTGAATCACAATCGGTCGTGTTGTTTTTTTATGATTTGCGTTTATTCTACACAAGTCTTATATTATTTGAGCTAAGTAAACCATAATTTTTAACTTTTATTGCTGATTTACAATTAATTTGCCTTTTATTGCGATATTTTTCTTTGTTGCTCACTAAGATTTATCTCTTTTTCGCCCTTGCTAATTTACAATAAATGGTTCTATTTTGTAAAATTTGTCTTTTGGCATATAACCACTTACATCGACCCCATCATTTGTATACTCTTCTTCTAGCCTTTCTGCATATTCATGACAAAATCTTACAATTTCTTGATTTGTATAAGGTACGCTAATTTTGAAAGACTTCATATTATCATATACAATTTCTTCAATAAGGGCTAATAATGCCTCACAACCAATGCCTTCTTTCGCTGAAATTGCGACACCATAGTCTGCTTTTTCATCTTTTGGATAAGATTCTGGTTGCTGATCAATTTTATTATAAACCGCAATAATTGGAATATCCTTTACACCTAACTTCTCAAATGTTTCATATACAACTTGTTGATGTGTTTCAATATGTGGCGAACTAACATCCATCACATGTAATATTATATCGGCATATTTTGCTTCTTCTAAAGTCGAATAAAAGGCTTTTACCAAATGATGTGGTAATTTACGAATAAATCCAACTGTATCTGTTAGCAAAATCTCCGAACCACTTGGTAATTCAATACCACGTGTAGTCGGATCTAGTGTGGCAAAAAGTTGATTTTGTACATATACGTCGCTACCGCTTAATTTATTTAATAAAGTAGATTTTCCCGCATTTGTATAACCTACAATTGCTACAACAGGTACTTTATTTTTTTCTCTTCTGCTACGTAAAAGCTGACGATGCTTTTCAACCTCAGCTAGTTCATTTTTTAAAATCTCCATACGCTCTTTGATATGACGTTTATCAAGCTCTAATTTTTTTTCACCAGGTCCACGACTTCCAATCCCCCCACCTTGACGAGAAAGCATTGCACCAAAACCTGTTAAACGAGAGTTTTGGTATTTAAGTTGTGCCATTTCAACTTGTAATTTACCTTCCTTAGAACGTGCACGTGCTGCGAAAATATCTAAGATTACCATTGTACGGTCCATAATTTTCACATTTAAAGCTTCTGCTAAGTTACGCATTTGGATAGGTGACAGTTCATCATCAAATACTACACCTGTCACATCATGCTGCATAATCATTTCACGTATTTCTTCTACTTTTCCTGAACCAATATAAAAGCCCGGATTGATACTATCTACACGTTGAAGAATTTTACTTATGGTTTCACCACCAGCTGTTTCTACTAATTCTTCTAATTCATCTAAGCTTTCCCAAGCTAAACTTTCGCTATATTGCTTCCTTTGGGCTGAGACTAATATGAGTCTTTCTTGCTTTTCTTCCATTGCTATTGTCATAACTTACCTCTCTAATTCTCTAACTTTCATTTTTTTAAGCCTACAATCAATATCCTTTTTCGTACAAATCCGATGATTGACATTATCATTGGCTGCTAGTGAAGCTGCTAAACAGATTTTAGCAAACTTTTCTTGTTCATATTTACGGTTGATCCCTACAGCTAATGCACCTAAAAAAGCGCCACTTGCTGCTGTATTGTCCTTATGCACCAGTTGAAATAAAGATTCTACCATACAATATTTATTCTTTGAAAGGATTAAGGCCCCCCTTTGTTTTAAATAGACACATACGTAATGTACACCCTGTTTTAAAAAAGGCGCTACATTTTGAACAATCTCTTCTATTTGTTCACTCATCAGATTGAGTTTAACTAACTGACTTTCTGTGAACATCAGCACATATGGCATTTCAGTCATTACCGCATCTAAGATTTCTTTTTGCCCTGTTGAAACGATTGCCTTTACATTATGTGCCTTACCTTCTTTTACCCAATCTTTATAGATTTCAGGATTAATACCATCTGGCACCTTACCTGCTAAAACCAAAGTGGAAACCTTCTTAATATGTCCTCGTAGCTTCTGAGTAATAAGACTACTTTCCTTATTGCTTGGACTTGTATCATCTGCCTTAATGGCATAACTCTTCATTAGATTCTCATCCACAATTTTTATATGCTGTGCTGTCTCATAATCAGTCCATACGATATCTGATTTGACTCTAGATTTATCTAAATAATGTTTAATATACTTGCCAGCAAATCCTCCCATACTGCTTAGTAAAATAGGTTCCTCCTGAAGCACTTTCATCATCTGTGCACCATAAATGCCCTTCGATAAAATATTTAGCGATACATGCCTCGCCGCCTGCTCCTTATCTGCCACCAACCCTTCCACACCATATATGTACTCTATGGCAGGAAAAGGGGCCACCGTTATAATCATTTCTTCACCAACCTTTTAAAATTCCCTACATTGAGGTTTATCTTTATATATAGTTATAGCATACTTTCTGATAATTTATCCACTTATTTTCAATTTCTTCCTATTTAAAAGGCATTTTCATGCAAAAATAAGAAGACATTGCCTTTCTCGCCAATGCCCTTCCGGTAATGTTAAAAAGAATTCTATTTTATATCTATGCACACTATATAATCTGCCCACTCCGCTTCCACCACTTTGCCCACGGTACTTTTAAACAAAATAAGGTAAGCATAAAACGAGTGTGGGAGGGTGATTTATACTAATCTATCTACAAAACATTTTATTTTATCCCTATATACTTTATACTCTGTAGAACCTACTCAACTCGCCTCTACCACTAACCCACGGCACTTTAAGCAAAATAGGTAGACGCTAAAAAGTTGGAGAGGGTGGACTCTGCCAGTCTGCCTACGGAGCGATTTGATGAAGCTCTTAGCGAGAGATTTAAAGTGGTTTTAGTGATGCTGTTTGAGCACAGCGAGTTCATCACGTTACTTTAAATATCGAGCTTAGAGATTCACAAACCGCGTAGTGCGCAGCTGACAGAGGCCACCCTCTCCAACGGCTTTTAACGCCAGTTCTTATTATGCTCTAAATAAAAGTTCACTATAAGTTGGAATTGGCCATGATTTTTCATCAACCATTAATTCTAAACTATCAGCCACTTCTCTTACACCTTCCATTGCTGGAATAATTTCTTCTTTGAAGAATGTTGCTTTTGCTAAAGCTTCTTCAATTTTTTCACTTTCATCAAGCTTGATAACAAGTGTATCTGTTTTTTCTTTTAAAGCATTTAATTTAGTTGTGAGGTTTTCTAAGATAACTGTTTGTGCCCCAACTTTGAAGCTACCTACTTGATTTAATGAATGAATGTGATTTGCCACTTTTGTTGTATATTCCATAACAGCTGGGAAAATTTGTTTTTGTGACATTTCAATCATTGTACGTGCTTCAATACGTACTGTTTTATAGTATTCTTCAAGTAAGATTTCATAACGTGCAAAAATCTCTTCTTTTTGGAATACTTTATTTCTTTCAAATAAGCTAATTGATTTTTCTGATACGTAACATGGCAGAACATCTACTGTTGTTTCGTAGTTTGAAAGTCCCCTTGCTTCTGCTTCTTTTACCCATTCTTCTGAGTAACCATTACCATTGAATACAATACGTTTATGCTTGCTATAAGTTTCTTTGATAATTAAAGCAACTTCTTCTTTAACATTTTCAGCTTTTTCAAGTCTGTCTGCAAATTCATTTAAAACATCTGCAACGATTACATTAATGATTAAGCCAGCTTCAGCAATTGATTCTGATGATGGGAACATTCTAAATTCAAATTTATTACCTGTGAAAGCAAATGGAGATGTACGGTTACGATCTGAAGATTCTTTTTGAAGTTGTGGAAGTGTGGCTACACCCATATCCATCATTTCAACTTCTGAAGCTACAATTTTCTCATTTTTTTCGATACATTCAAATATATTTGTAATTTCTTCACCTAAGAATACAGAAATAATAGCTGGTGGTGCTTCATGTCCACCTAAACGATGATCATTTCCTGCTGTTGCCGCACAAAGTCTTAAAAGGTCTGCATGTTCATCTACAGCTTTAAGTACCGCTGCTGTAAATAGTAAAAACTCTTTATTTTTGTGTGGTGCTTTACCAGGTGAGAATAAGTTTTTCCCTGTATTTGTGCCAAGTGACCAGTTAACGTGTTTACCAGAACCATTTACATATGCAAAAGGTTTTTCATGAAGTAAACAAGCAAGTTCATGACGATTTGCCACTTTTTGAAGTGTTTCCATTATAAGTTGATTTTGGTCACAAGCTACGTTAGAAGTTGCAAAAATAGGCGCAAGTTCATGTTGTGCTGGTGCTACTTCATTATGTTTTGTTTTAGATGGTACACCAAGTTTCCAAAGTTCTACGTCAATATCACGCATGTATTTCGCAATTTTTTCTTTAATACTTCCATAGTAGTGATCTTCCATTTCTTGACCTTTAGGAGGCATTGCGCCAAAGAGCGTACGTCCTGTAAAAATAAGGTCTTTTCTTTGTTGGTAATGTCTTTTGTCAACTAAGAAGTACTCTTGTTCCGCTCCGATTGTAGAAGTAATATGAGATGCGTCATCCCCAATTGCATGAAGTACACGAAGACCTGCTTCTTCGATACATTCCATTGAGTGTAAAAGTGGTGATTTTTTATCTAACGCTTCTCCTGTATGAGAATAAAATGCTGTTGGAATGCAAAGTGCTACCCCACTTGCATCTTCTTTTAAAAAGGCTGGTGAAGTACAATCCCATACAGTGTACCCTCTAGCTTCAAATGTCTGTCTTAAACCACCTGAAGGGAATGAAGACCCGTCTGCTTCACCTTTAATAAGCTCTTTTCCTGAGAATTCCATAATCATACGCCCATCTGATGTTGGTGATAAAAAGGAATCATGTTTTTCCGCTGTACGTCCATTCATTGGCTGGAACCAATGTGTGAAATGGGTTGCCCCCCTTTCAATCGCCCAGTCTTTCATAGCATTTGCTACTACGTCCGCTACCGCTGGTTCTAAAGGTAATTTTTCGTCAATAGTCTTACGTAATCTCTTGTAAGTTGCTTTAGGCAATCTTTCACGCATAAGCTGGTCATCAAACACATTTTGACCAAATATTTCTGATAACTTCACATCATTCATCACATCGATACCTCTTTATAATTAAATTTAATCTCCATAACTATATCATGAGTTGTCTGTCTCTGACAATATACTGTATTAATTTTTAGCTAAAAATACTATATTATAATAATTTTTGCAGTTTAGTCCGTAATAAATGCCACATTTTAATGTACATACTTTCGAAATATGAATGTTTCTGCATTAAGCTCTCTTCTAGCCTGCATTTTTCACCTTTCATACCACGTTTACGCCATCTCATATAGTTATTTTTATAAATAAAATTGTAACATAGAAATTTCACTTATTAAACGGATATAAATAGTAAAAAAACTGTCAATAATATAGAACATATTCATCAACTTTACTTATATGCAAACTGAATGTAACACGATTGTTATATATTTAAATAAGGATATGTTATATAATAGATGAGGATACGCTCAAATCTGTACTCGACCTCGTAGGTTGTGATATAATATCTCATTAGAGGAGGAGGAAGCTTATGAATTACTCAAAAGATTCTCGTGCTCAAGAAGAGCAAAAGAACAAGCCGAAGAAAGCACGTAAAAAAGGTAAAGTAATGACCTTTCGAATAATTATTATGGTAATGATTATTAGCATCTTTGCCGTAGTAGGTGGCGGACTTGGTGTCGTTATCGGGATTATTAAAAATACCCCAGATGCATCGACACTCGTTCTTAAACCAACAACTAACTATACATCTTTTGTCTATGACTCAGAAGGTACTCAAATAGATACCTTTTCTACATCAGACAATCGTATTTATGCGACTCTCGATCAAATCCCTTATTACCTTCAAAAAGCAGTTATTTCTTTAGAAGATGAGCGTTTCTATGAACATAACGGTATTGATATTAGAGGTATTTTTAGGGCCATCGTGAAAAACCTACAAAGTGGTAGTTTTAGTGAAGGTGCTAGTACTATCACTCAACAGCTTGTTAAAAATAATATTTTAACATCTGAAAAGAAAATTACTAGAAAAATTCAAGAACAATATTTAGCTGTACAATTTGAGAAGCTCTACCCTAAAGATACTATTTTAGAATATTATCTTAACACTATTGGTTTAGGACAAGGGGTAAGTGGTGTTCAATCTGCTGCTAATCGTTACTTTGGTAAAGATGTCAGTGAACTCAGTTTGACAGAGTCTTGTGTTATTGCAGTTATTACCCAATATCCTACTAAGTATAATCCAATCTTAAACCCAGAAAATAACTGGGAAAAAGTTAAAGTATGCTTAGATAAAATGGAACAACAAGGTTATATTACAGCTGAGGAACATGCAGAAGCGCTTAAAGAAGATCCTTACGAAAATATCCAAGAAGTTCATAAGGAATTTACAGAGAAATCTACACATAGTTACTTCGTAGATGCTGTACTTGAACAAGTTATTGATGACTTACAATCTAAACTTGGCTATACTACAACACAAGCTAATAATGAAGTTTATGGTGGTGGACTCCAAATTTATACAACTATGGATAGTCGTATGCAAGAAATTGCAGATCGCTATATTAATGATGAATCTCTTTATCCAAGTTCTCTTTATGAACTAGCACTTGATTATAGTGTAACTATTGAAAAAGCTGATGGCACTATTCTTACAGAAAATGCAACTGGTACAGTAGACAGCAAATCAGAAGTTGAGGCTTGGAAACAACAACAACTAGATGCTTGGGGTGTAACTTCAGCAGATACTATCCAAAGAGAAAATATGATTGAACAGCCACAACCTCAAGCTGCTTTCGTTCTTACAGATTACCGTACAGGACAAGTAAAAGCACTTGCAGGTGGTCGTGGTGATAAAACAAACCGCGGTTTCAACTATGCAACACAAGCTACAAGACAACCAGGTTCTACTTTTAAAGTGCTTGCAGCTTATGCACCAGCTTTAGACCTTGGTAAACTTTCGCCAGGTTCTACCCTTATGGATGAGCCTTATACAATTAAACTTTCAAATGGTAAAACTTATTCACCAAACAACTGGGATGGTCAATATATTGGACCAACAAGTGTCCGTAAAGCCATTTACCATTCAATGAACGTTTTAGCTGTTAAAACAGTAGCGGAAATCGTTGGTGTGGATGTAGCTTATGATTATTTATTAAACTTTGGTTTCACCACGCTTACAGATAGCGACCGTGTTTACGCACTACCACTTGGCGGTATTACAAAAGGCGTTACAGCTCTTGAACTTAATGCAGCTTATTCAGCCATTGCAAATGATGGGACTTATGTAAAACCTGTATTCTATACAGAAGTTAAAGATGCAAACGGTAATGTCATTTTAAGTAACACAGGTGAAAATGTGGCAGCAAACTCACATTCAGTTATTAAACCAGCTACAGCACATCAGCTTACAGATATGATGCAAGATGTTATTACTATTGGTACTGGTAAAGCTGTTCAAAATTACTTTACAAGTCAACCTGTAGCAGGTAAAACAGGTACCACATCTGATGATAAAGATTTAGTTTTTGCAGGTTACACACCTTACTATTCAGCTACTATTTGGACTGGATACGCACAACCTAAATCACTTTCAAATGGTAGTGGTAGTTATCACCTTAACATTTGGGCAAAAATTATGAGTGAAATTCATGAAGGTTATGAATATAAATCATTCCCTAAGGTAAATACAGTAACATCTGATGTTCAAGAATATAAGATTTGTTCATTATCAGGTAAACTGGCGACATCACTTTGTGAACAAGATCCAAATCATGTGGTTCATACAGAATATTTCTCTAGCTCGAATGCACCAAAAGAATATTGTGATGTTCACGTAGAAGTAGATATTTGTTCTGTTTCAGGCAAGGTTGCTACTGAATACTGTCCTGCTGATACAATCACTAAAAAGATTATTACAAGAGGCACAGATAATGGTACTGTAGTCCCAGATGAATACTGTGATGTGCATACTGCTGAAACAGTAGAACCTTCTGAGACACCTACTGAAACGCCTTCTGAATCACCAGAAGATGGTTGGAATGAAATTCCAGGTACTCAACCAGATACAGGTACTACGCCACCAACCACAGAACAACCTACTGTGCCACCTGAAGAAATACCTTCTGAACAACCTACTGCGCCACCAGTCGTAGATCAAGCACCACCTGCTAATCCAGATGATGATAATCCATTCTACGTACCTCAAGGCTAAATAAAAAGACCTGTCACACAATTTCGTGACAGGTCTTTTTATTTACTATTTTTTATTGCTGTGGCACTTCAAAACTATCATCCCACTCATTCATTGGCTTATCTGCCTCTGATGTTGCTACTGGTGTTGATGCTGCTGGTGTTTCTTTAGCAAGCGACTTCTCTGTTGTATTATTTGCAGCAGTTGTTACATCTTTTGTACCACGTTTAACGACTGCTGCTCTTGGTTTATAGTAACTATTGTTTTCTAAAACTTTATCTACTAATTTACCATTTTCATCATATAAAAGTTTATATAGCTTTACTTTCTTTCCAACTAAAGCAGTTGTTTCCACCACTTCTTTTCCTGCTTCTAATGTTGGATCATCTACATACTTTGTTTCTGGTGCTGGAACTTCTTCTGTAAGTTCTGATAAGAATTTTATTTCATATTTTGGTTTAGCTTCTTTAGCACCATAAATATTTACATATACATTATTATTTTGACAATAGCCTTCGATAATAACTGGTGTTTGCAAATTATTCTTGAACTTAAAATCAATCGAACCCGTCGCATATGTTGCATCACGTCCTAATGGTACATACGATACAGAAAGTGAGTGATTTTGACGCATTGTTACTTCTAAGTTTGTTAAAAGAACTGCATTATATAGTGTTGAAGCCACTTGACATACACCACCACCAATTCCCTTTTCCAACTGTCCATTTACAATAACATTTGCATCTCTATATCCTGCTTCATATGTAAAAGGTTCTAACTGCTCAGCAAGTGAAAATACTTCACCTGGCATTAAAGTACGACTCACCTTAGTAGCTGCAACTGCTAAGTTTGCATTACGTCCTAAGTCTGCATTATTGTAAGATGTTGAAAAACTTGCTACAACATTTTTAACATTATCAAAGGAAGAAACTGTATACTTAGGTGCAATTTTATCAACTGATGCTTCAATCTCTACAGTCTCATTATGTGCCTGGGATAAGGCCTCTTTAATACTTGCTACTGTATCAGCTATATTTAATTTTTGCCCTTCTTGTTCCGATGTTGTTACAAATTTACCATTCTTACGACTAATAGTGGCATCTACTGCTGCTATGTAAAACTTATCTTGAATCTCTTCAACCTTTGCCTTAATAAGGCTTTCATCATATGTTTCACTTAAACATAAGTCTAAGTCCATACTTGTTTTATTTTTAGCAATCGAATATTTCTCAAATAGATTCCCATCATGTCCAACTGCAAATGCAACTTGTAAAACTTCTTCAAGGTCAGACTCCATTCCTAAGCTTGAACAAGGAATTTCCGCTGTTATCGCATCCTTCTTTATAATGACTTTCTTATTTTTCTGTGCTTCGGTCACCTTCTCTTTTACGCGTGCAAGTGCCTCATCATAAGTTAAGCCCCCTACAGGAACTTCTTCTACCATAATACCTTCTGCAAAAACTTGATCGAAAGCCTGTACTTCTTTATAGATATAACTTAGCGCCCCAACTGTTATGCCAGCCATGACTACAATACCTATTAATAAGGCCCATTTCAGCTTATTTTTGGTGCCCATTATCTTGCCTCCTTATTGTGTTTATATTTTGCTTCATCTATGGTGATCTTTTAGCTACATAACAAGTAATACACTTGAAAGTGTGCCCAGTAACATTGCGACAACTATTAATACACAAATAATACTTACAACCGACTTTTTGTTTTTATGCATCCATCCATACATATTAAACTTCTTTTTTGCTTTTTTGACTTTTTTCTTATTGTTTTTCATCTGCGTCACCCTCCAAAGTTATTATACCATTACTTGCACAGTACTTGCTATCTATTTTACGAATTTGTCCTTTATTAAATTCGACAACAATTATATGTTTTTCAAGAACTTCCAAAATTTTACCTTTACCTAATTGTTTGTGATAAATAATAGCATTTTTTTGGAAATGCTTTTCCATACGGCGTTCTTGTAACTCAGTTAAAAAGCCAGAAGGTGCTACTGCCTTACCATGTTTTTCTTTAGGTACCATCAGATAAAGCTGTTTCTTTGCCCTTGTCATGGCTACATAAAGCAAACGTCTTTCTTCCTCTAATTCTTGTATTGTCTCACTTTTTTGATGTGGAATAGAACCGTCGACTACATCTAAGACAAATACAGTGTGAAACTCTAACCCCTTAGAACCATGCATAGTTGTTAGTGTCACTACATCCTGCATACGACCTTTGCGAGAAGCTTGCTCCTTAACCCTTTGTGACATATCTAAAAGAAAAGCTTCCCATTCCATATAACTTGCAAAGCCTTGAGCTGAATCTTCAATCTCATCCAGTACTTCTAGTAAACTAGCTGGTGAAACCTTACGAAAAGCTGCATAATCTGCCACATAGCTATCATAACCTACATTTTTACGAATAAAGCGAATGGCATCACTTAATGATTTTTCTTTAATTTGTTGTAAATCAAATAACAGCTGCTGAATATAATTCTTCTGCCATTCTGTTAAATTTTCATTTCCTAATAAATTCATAAATATATGATCTGATGACTTCATAGCTATACTTATAGCTTCCTTGCTAATATAGCGTTTGGGCTTATTCATAATACGGCTTGCTAGGTTTGGCTGATTAATATTATCTGCTAAATGTAAATAACTTAAAAGATCTTGTGTCAACCACTGATCATATAAACTCACCATACCATCTCTTAAGCAAAATGGCATATTTGCCATTAATAATGATTCTACCACAGAACGTACCTGAATATTAGTACGGTAAATAATGGCAACCTCTCCAAGTGGTATGCCTTGTCCTTTAAGTGCACCTATCCTTTGGATAATCCACTTGGCTTCCTCTACCCCATCTTTACACTGAATAATCTCTGGTAATGTCCCTTTAGGATTTGGTGTAGTAAGCTTCTTATGGAACCTAGCTTTATTTCCTTCAATGAGTGCTAAACTACAGTTTAAAATATCTTTTGTTGAACGATAATTAACCTCTAGGAATATTTGCTTTGTATTTGGGAAATGCTCTTTAAAGCCAAGTAAAAACTCTGGCTTCGCCCCCCTGAACTGATAAATACTTTGGTCATCATCTCCTACGACGAATAACCCTCTGCCATCTCCCACAATTGTTTTTATAATTTCAAACTGAACACGGTTAATATCCTGAAATTCATCAATAAGAATATATTGATACTGTCTTCTCACACTTTCTAAGAGATGTGAATCATTTTTGAGTAAATAATAACAAGCCACAAGCATATCATCAAAGTCAAAGAGCCCGTGACGTTCTTTATACATCTCATATGCATTTACAAGCTTCACATATGTGCCCTGTGGAATACCTACTGGTTTATAATCTTTTAATGGTACAAGCTGATTTTTCATAAGTCCGATATGTTTTAAAAATTCATCTAAGAAATCTTCATTCTCTTCGATTTCTAATTGTATCATTAGATTTTGAATAGTACTTTTCTTTTTATCTTCTAAAAGCAGCTGTCCGATATGATATCGCTGAGGGTTGCTACGTCTTAAAATACGATAAAAAACGCTATGTAAAGTCCCAAATGTCACACTACTCTCACCATATTGACGCACAAATCTTTCTTTCATTTCTTCTGCTGCTAACTTACTAAAGGTTACAACTAATATATTTCTAGCCTCACAGTGCATGGTTTCAATCATATAATGAATACGATTTACAATTACATGGGTTTTCCCTGAACCTGGTCCTGCAATGACCAAAGTTGGTGATAAATCACAAGTAACTGCTTCCTTTTGACTTGTATTTAAATCCATTGTTTTCTCCTCTACTGCTTTCTCCTTTTAATTATGACCAAATTATATTATAATAAACATATTCACTTAAAGAAAGGGGTTAATATTATGATTGGGAGTTGGCTTATCGCCTTTCTCTTCTTTGTAGGCGGCTTATTCATTATAGGCATCTCTACAAAACATATGATTTTAAAAAAAGGTACCAACAAAGAGAGTGAACAGTATTGGGCAAGAGAACATGCTGCTACTTTTGCCAGAAAAAGTGAGATACCCGCAGCATTTTTTATGGCGATAGATTTTTCCGTTTATCCAGTTGTAGATGATGAAGGGTGCACACAACTATATAACAAGATTATGCTTTTTAAAGAACGTCCTTTAGTGAATCTTAAGGGAATGAGTAATGTCGAACTCAAGGAGCGTTTTGGCACTATGCAACTTGAAAAGCTGTCTTATTATGAGCAAAATTTAATGGAATATATGACAACCTCTTGTGCTTATGGTAAACTGTTATTTGAAAAAGGATATTTACCTGAATCACAGAAAGTTTTAGAATACATAATAAGTCTAGGATGTGATTTATCTCAATGTTATTTAACCCTAGCTGATGTTTATGTAGCTTATTATGATTATAATAAATTATCAAATACACAAATCGGCTTATTAACCGATTTAAAACAAAAGGCCAGCATTAATATGAATGCTTCACCTTATTTACAAAAAGTCATACAAGGGATTGATGCTTGCATTAGTCACCTTACATGAAAGTGAGATGTTATAAATGAATATTGGTATTTTTACAGACACTTATTCCCCACAGGTCAATGGTGTTGTAAGTTCGATTTTAACTTTAGAAAAAGCATTACAAAAACAAGGCCATCAAGTCTATGTTTTTACTATTACACACCCAGAAGCTGAAAATGATCCACCTTATGTGTATCGTATGGCCAGCATTCCTTTTATTTTCTTAAAAGACCACCGTGTGGGCATTGTCTATTCTAATAAAGCACTACGTAAAATTAAACGTTTAAAATTAGATTTGATTTTATCTCAAACAGAATTTTCACTTGGTATTTTTGCAAAACTCGTTTCTAAACGTTTAAATGTACCGATTGTTCATACCTATCATACAATGTATGAAGAATATATGCACTATGTTTCAAAAGGTATTGAACTTTCACCTGCTATTGCTCGTAAATATAGTAAGTCTTTTTGTAACGGCGTAGATGGTGTCGTCGCCCCTACACGTAAGACAGAACGCCTACTCAAAAACTATGGCGTAAAAAAAACAATTCGTGTTATTCCTACAGGAATTGATTTTTCACCGTTTGATCCAAGCGGTTATACAAATGATGAAATTATAGCTATTAAAAAGGCACATCATATTCCTTTAGATAGCCCTATTGTGCTCTTTATTGGTCGTGTTGCAAAAGAGAAAAGCATTGACATGGTTATTGATGCTATGCCAAAACTTTTAGAAAAAGTGCCTAAGGCTAAATTAGTCATTGTAGGTGATGGCCCTTCAAGATTAGAACTTGAAGAACAAGCACAAAATTTAGGTATAAGAAATTCTGTTATTTTTACAGGTATGCATCCATGGCGTACTATTGGTAAGATGTATCAATTAGGTGATGTCTTTGTAAGTGCCTCTGTTTCAGAAACACAAGGCTTAACATTTGCAGAAGCTATGGCTGCTAAACTTCCTGTCTTAGCTAGGGAAGATGAATGTGTAACAGGTCTAATTCGTGATCACTATAACGGTGCATTCTTCCACAATAGTGATGAACTCTCTATGCTTCTTGCTGATTTTCTTTCAAACCCAGAGTTTCTTCATACAATGGGTGAAAATGCAGTACACTCTATTAGACCACTCTCAGCAGAAGTATTCGGCTTAAATGCAGAAGCATTTTATAAAGAAATTCTATCTGCTTATAAAGAAGCTAAAATCTCTCATCTTCAAAATCCTAAGCAACATCGTCTGTCACTTCCTCACAAACAAAAAAAGGACCAAAATAAACATACTGAAAACAAACTAGATTAAAAATTAAAGAGGCTATCAGGAAAATCTCAAACATTTCCCTGATAGCCTTCTTTTAATATAACTCATTCACTTTTTCTTTTTCACAATATATACAAAACAGAGCTAGCACCTAGATACTGTGCATATATCCTTGGTGCAACTTGTTGATGCTCTTAATGAAGATAACTTTAATACATATGCCCTTTTTGAATAGCTTCTTTTACTTCTTCTGGCATTTGTGCTAATAGATTATTTAATCCAAATGGACAACTTTTAATAAACATACATTCCCTACATTTAGGATTACGTGCTGTACAAATTACCCTCCCATGGGCAATTACCTGCGTATTATAACGAATCCAATGCTCCTTAGGCAATTTCTTCATTAAATCCATCTCAATTTGCACCGGGTCTTCTTTTAATGTAAGCCCCCATCTAATGCTAATGCGTTTCACATGGGTATCTACTACAATACTTGGTATCTTAAAGATATTTCCACGAATAACATTAGCCGTCTTACGCCCGACACCTGCTAACTTTACAAGTTCGTCTAAATTTGAAGGTACCTCTCCATTATGTTCATTAACTAGTGCCTTTGCACAAGCAATAATATTTTTAGCTTTATTTTTATAAAACCCTGTACTTTTAATTGCTTCTTCTACATCTCCTAAAGAAGCCTGGGCAAAGTCATATACTGTAGGATACTTTTCAAATAAACTAGGTGTCACCATATTCACACGTTCATCCGTGCACTGTGCACTTAAAATTGTTGCAATTAAAAGTTCAAACGGTGTACGATGATTTAAATAGCATATTACTTCTTTAGGATAATAATCATCTAATATTGTAAGTATTGTTTGAATATGCTCTTTTTCTTTCATTTTTCTTTCCTTTTCTTTTATAACTTATGAAATACAAGTACTCTTTACAGTTTGAGTTGAATAATCAAATAATATACAGCTTGGCACTTCATTTTCAGTGATTTTTTCATAACAACCTGTTTCATATGCTTGCCATACATTATACTTAAAGGCCTCAAGTAATGCTAAGCGATAACGATGACGTGGTGCCTTTTCTAATAATGTTGGCGCATATTTTGCAATGAAATCATCATCTTTGAGCATTAAGTTATGGTGGTCCTTAAATTTACTACGCTCTAATGTTTCAAAGGCAACTGGTACTTCATTTAAATGTTCGTGTAACAAATAATCCAACCTAATCATTTCTTTTAGAATCTCACTATTCACATTCTCCATACTTTCACCAAACTCAATAAGTTTTACATAATATGAGAGTTTATTGTGCTGTACCTTATCATATCCACACTTTGACCAAAATTTAGCTAAAGTCTCAAAGCATTTAAAAGGGGAGTCAAATACTGTAAATAAGTATTCTAAACTATTTTTAAAACGTTCACTATTATAATAACGCTCTAACATTTCTTCAATATCATGAAGTAGTAACATCTCTCTATAGTTTACTTCTCTTGTATATAAAATCTCATAAGGCGGCTCTTCCTTATAAACAAGTCCATATTCTTCTGCATTATGACGGAGTCCTGAACCTTTAAGTAACTTTAGGAAACCAAGTTGAAATTGTTCAGGTCGAAGTGAAATCACATCATTAAAGGATCTACCAAAAGAATTATAATCTTCATAAGGTAGTCCAGCAATAAGGTCTAAGTGTTGGTGAATATTTCCTTGTGCCTTAACTTTTAATACCACCTCTTTAATATCTTTAAATGGCATTGGGCGCATAATTGTATCTAATACCTTTTGATTTGTGGATTGTACACCTATTTCAAATTGAATCAAACCTGGTCTTGCATCTTTTAAAAGTGTAATCATTTCATCCGTTAAAAGTTCTGCTGCAATTTCAAAGTGGAAGTTTGTATAACCATTATCAATCGCCATAATATGCTGCCAGATTTCCATGGCATAATGACGCTTTGCATTAAAGGTACGGTCTACAAATTTCACTTGTTTCACACGTTTATTAGTAAAGTAAGTCATATGTTCCTTTACTCTTTCCAATGGTGCAAACCTTACACCATGTTCAATAGAAGATAAACAGTACTGGCATCTAAACGGACAACCTCTAGAGGCTTCATAATAAATAATCTTATGCTCAAGTCCCTCTAAGGAATCATATACAAAAGGTAAGTACTCAAGGTTAAGTGGCTGTCTTGGCTTATTTCTAATAATTTTATGTGCTGCCTCATTCTGGGCATTTTGCTCTTGTGCTTTATAAATAAGCCCATCTACATCTTCTAATGCCAGACCTTTACCTGTATAATAATCTAAATAAGCTTTCCAGGTTTCCTCTCCTTCACCTTCCATCACAAAGTTAATTGGTAATTCATTTAATAAGTCATCACCCTCATAGGTCACTTCCGGACCACCTAAAATGATTTTCGTATCTGGTAAAATCTTTCTTAAGGTTGGTACAAGCATCTTAATAAATGACATATTCCAAATATAACAGGAAATGCCTAATATATCTGGTGCTTCATCATAAATTACCTTAATAATTTCATTTTCATTTTGATTAAT
This sequence comes from Cellulosilyticum sp., assembly GCF_982396655.1. Classification (NCBI taxonomy): domain Bacteria; kingdom Bacillati; phylum Bacillota; class Clostridia; order Lachnospirales; family Cellulosilyticaceae; genus Cellulosilyticum; species Cellulosilyticum sp. The sequence continues at coordinate 27,153 of NZ_CEVXFV010000003.1, forward strand.
TGTAAGCTCCAATACTTTGATATCGTCTTCATACTCTTTACAATAAGTTGCTATGGAACGCAATGCCAAAGAAGTATGAATATATTTCGCATTAAGTGCGAGTAAAACAACTTTCACGTCTTTAAGTCCTTTCTATATCAGAAATCAAAATTTCCTGGGAAATTAGGATTTTTCTGTAAAACATTTCCTTGTATTATGATTTCTGTTTTCCTATTTATATTAATATAAACTATTGTAACTCCAATTATTATATCACAACTTATGTTTTCCTCATAGTCAGATTCCTTATGTATGCTTCTAGCTTTATCCTTCTATAAGACTTCCACTCTACAAAAATAGGTTGCCATCCAAGTAGATAGCAACCTATTTTTAGAAATTATTATTTTGTTGTAGCTGGCGTAGTTGTTGCACCATCTACAATGCCATTTGTATCATTTACAACACCATTTGTTGCTGTAGTGTCTGGTACAGCTGTTCCATCTGTCGTACCTACACCATTGTTCATGCCATTAGTAGTCGTACCATCTGTGACTGTACCTGCTGTAGTACCATTTGTTCCTGTTGTTGTACCATTATTTGTACCATTTGTAGTAGTACCTGTTGTTCCTGTTGTATCTGTACTATTTGTGGTAGTATTTGGTGCTGTTGATGTTGTTGTTGGGGCATTGGTTTCTGTTGGTGTTGTAGTTGTGTTGTCACTTGTACAGCCAACAGCTGCAATTCCCATTAATGTAAGTGCTGTAACAAATAAAAATTTTCGCATATATACTATACTCCTTTTCATGAAATGAAATATTATACAAGCATAGTATTATCCGTTTGCATAATTTTATGCACCTCTTACATTTTACACATCAAAATTTTTTGACTAATATTTTTATTTGCTTAAAGCTTCATCTATTGCCTGAGCAGCCTTTTTACCAGCTCCCATTGCCAGAATAACTGTTGCTGCACCTGTTACAGTATCGCCTCCTGCATAAACACCTGCTTTGCTTGTAGCCATTGTTTCTTCATTTACAATGATACCGCCCCATTTAGTCACTTCAAGACCTGGTGTTGTTGTGCGAATAAGTGGGTTAGGGCTTTGTCCTATAGCAATAACAACTGTATCTACATCAATGCAGTGCTCGCTACCAGCAATTGCAACTGGTCTTCTTCTGCCTGATGCATCTGGTTCACCAAGCTCCATATCAATACATTCTAATGCTTTTACCCAGCCTTCTTCACCATATATAGCTTCTGGATTACAAAGAAGTTTAAAGATAATCCCTTCTTCTTTTGCATGATGTACTTCTTCACGTCTTGCAGGAAGTTCTTCTTCACCACGGCGATAAACTATGTACACATTTTCTGCACCAAGACGTTTTGCAGTTCTAGCGGCATCCATTGCAACATTTCCGCCACCTACAACAGCTACATTTTTACCTACATGAATAGGTGTTGGTGAGTTAGGGAAATCATATGCTTTCATTAGGTTTGAACGTGTTAAAAATTCATTTGCACTATACACACCATTTAAATTTTCTCCTGGGATATTCATGAATTTAGGAAGGCCGGCACCACTTCCCACGAAAACAGCTTCATAACCATCTTCCATTAACTCGTCAATTGTAATGGACTTACCAACGATTACATTCTTTTCAATATCTACACCCATTTTTTCAATTTTTTCAATTTCCTTACGTACAAGTGCTTTTGGAAGTCTAAATTCTGGAATACCGTACATAAGTACGCCGCCTACTTCATGAAGGGCTTCAAATAATGATACCTCATAACCCTTTTTAGCTAAGCTACCTGCACAAGTAAGGCCAGCTGGACCTGCTCCTACGATAGCTACTTTTTTACCATTAGACGGTGCTACTGCAACTTCTCCATTCCCTTGTGCCATCATGTAATCTGCCACAAAACGTTCAAGACGTCCAATACCTACAGATTCACCTTTTTTGCCTCTAACGCATTTTCCTTCACATTGATTTTCCTGTGGACAAACACGACCACAGATTGCTGGAAGTGCATTTTCAGAAGTAATAATTTCATAAGCTTTTTCAAAGTTTTCTTCTGTAATCGCATGAATAAACTCTGGAATTGGCACATTAACTGGACAGCCTTGTACACAAAAACGTTGTTTACAATTTAAACAGCGGCTTGCTTCTTCCATTGCTTGTTCTTTCGTATAGCCAAGAGATACTTCTTTAAAGTTTTTATTACGAACATTAGGATCTTGTTCTGGCATTTTTACTTTATTTAATGACATATTAGGCATTTTCTTGTCCCCCTATCTGCTGTTTCATACGACAAATATGTGCTTCTTGTTCCTTGTACATCCCTTGACGACGCATTGCTTCATCAAAGTCTACTAAGAAACCATCAAAGTCTGGGCCATCTACACAAGCAAATTTAGTTTCTCCGCCAACTGTTACACGGCAACCACCACACATACCTGTTCCATCAATCATAATAGGGTTTAATGAAACCATCGTTGGGATGCCAAGAGGTTTTGTATAATTAACTACCGCTCTCATCATCACAAGTGGTCCTATGGCAATAACTTCGTCATATTCATTACCATTTTCTATAAGTTCTTTTAAAATATCTGTAACAAATCCTTCTTTTCCTAAAGAACCGTCATTTGTTGCTACATAAACATTACTACATGTCTCAAATTCATCTTTGAGAATGACAAACTCCTCTGAGCGACCACCTAAAATAACATCACACTCAGTACCAAATCCAGCAAGTTTTTTAATTTGAGGATATAAAGGTGCTGCGCCAACGCCTCCACCAATACCGAGTACACGTTTTTTCTTTTCTAAGTGCGCTGCTACGCCAAGGGGACCTGCAACACTTGCAAGATAATCACCCTTTTCTTTTGCTGCTATTTTTCTTGTTGAATAACCTACTACTTGATAAATAATTGAAACTGTTTCATTTTCACGATCATAATCCTGAATCGTAAGTGGGATTCTTTCATCCCCTTCTTCTGCACATACAATTACAAATTGTCCAGGTTCACACTTTCTAGCTACATAAGGTGCATGTACAACCATTTTTTCAACAGTTGCATTAAGTTTGATTTTCTCAATAATTTGATACATCTCTTCCTCCTATTTATGTAAGCTCTACAATACTGATTGACTTTTCAGTAAAGAGGTCAATATATTTATCTTTCACCTTAACAATTGGTTTATAAACGCAAGCAGGATTAATAGCTACAACTTCTCCTATCTCTCCTGTACTAAGCTGCACATATACACCAATATAATAAGATGCGATATGCGTTAAAAAAGTTAATAATATTTTTGTGTCTAACTTACCAAATACACCTTCTTGCATAAGCTGCATAACATCAAAAGGTGAGTGTTTCTTCTTGTATGGCCTTTCAGAAAGCATCGCATCATATACATCTGCTACTGCTAATACTTTGGCAATATCATTGATGTTCTCACTATATACCCCATAAGGATAACCTGAGCCGTCAATCTTTTCATGATGCATTAAAATGCCTACTTTAACATCTAAACTAATACTCTTATCATCTTGGAGTAATTCATAAGAATAACGGGGATGCTTTTTCATCTCCTCAAATTCACTTTCTGTAAGCTTGCCTGGTTTATTTAGTATTGCTGGATCAACTTTCATTTTCCCTATATCATGAAGTAATCCTGCAATTAGAAGAGATTCTATCATATTATCCCCATATTTCATCCATTGCCCAATAAGCATACTTAGAAGAGCCACATTAATACTATGTGTATATGTATAACTATCCGCATATTTAAAGAGATTAATACAACCTATAATTTTAAAATTATCTTTAAAATTACTTTCTACATGTTTTTTGATTGTCTTAAACGCTTCAAAGTCTACTACATTATCATCTGCTACCTTTTGAAATAAAATCTTTGCTGTCTCAGTACAAAACTCATACTGTGCACGTGTTTCCTTAGAGATTTTCCACACAGTATCCCAAGAATTAACAGATATATCTACTTCATCAAAATGAAGACTCTTAAGATTTTCTATAATTTCTTTTGTTAACTCCTGCCCTTCTCCAACATAAACAATACCATTATCTAAATTACGTACAGGCTCGGCTGTAATCATCCCTGGCGTTGCTTCTGTTATCGGAATTGTAATCTTCGGCATTCTTCTTCCCCCTACACATGTATATATTTGTATAAGTAAAGTTTATACCATTTATCTGCTTTATACAAGAATTTGTAGAATAATTATTTAAAAAATATTAAATATTAATATTAAAATACCCACTTCTAAAAAGAAGTGGGTAAACTTCAACAGTCTTAGTATGTAATACCTTGGCTGTACATTGCATCAGCAACTTTTAAGAAACCTGCTACGTTTGCACCTAATACATAGTCATCTGGATGACCATACTCTGTTGCAGCTTCTCTAGCAATTGTATGAATATGTTTCATAATGCCTTGAAGTTTTTCATCAACTTCTTCAAATGTCCAACTATAACGCATGCTATTTTGAGACATTTCAAGTCCAGATGTTGCTACACCACCTGCATTAGAAGCTTTACCTGGCGCATATAAGATGCCTGCGCCTTGGAATGTATCTACAGCTTCTGGTGTACAAGGCATGTTAGCACCTTCAGCTATAGCAATTACACCATTAGCAACAAGTGTTTTAGCAGATTCACCATCTAATTCATTTTGTGTTGCACATGGAAGTGCAATATCACATGGAATTGTCCAGATACCTTTGCAACCTTCTGTATATTTAGCACTTGGATGATTTTCTACATATACTTTGATACGTTTTCTTTCAACTTCTTTGATTTGTTTAACGGCATCAAGGTCGATACCATTTTCATCATAAATGTAGCCGTTTGAATCACTAAGTGCAACAACTTTACCACCTAACTGTGTTGCTTTTTCAGCTGCATAAATTGCTACGTTACCTGAACCAGAAATAACAACTGTTTTACCTTGGAAGCTTTCACCACGTGTTGCTAACATTTCTTTTGTAAAGTAGCAAAGGCCATAACCTGTAGCTTGTGTTCTTGCAAGTGAACCACCATAGCTTAAACCTTTACCTGTAAGTACACCTGTGAATTCATTACGTAAACGTTTATATTGACCGAACATATATCCGATTTCTCTTCCACCTACACCGATATCACCAGCTGGTACATCTGTGTCTGGTCCAATATGTTTGCAAAGTTCTGTCATAAAGCTTTGGCAGAATCTCATAATTTCTCCGTCTGATTTACCTTTTGGATCGAAGTCACTTCCACCTTTACCGCCACCCATTGGTAAGCCTGTTAAAGAGTTTTTAAAGATTTGTTCGAAACCTAAGAATTTAATTACACCTAAGTTTACAGAAGGATGTAAGCGAAGACCACCTTTGTATGGTCCAATTGCACTATTGAATTGTACACGGTATCCCCTATTTACTTGTACATTACCATTGTCATCTACCCATGATACTCTAAACATTACTGCACGTTCTGGTTCTACGATTCTTTCAAAGATACCAGCTTTTACATATTGTGGGTTTTTCTCAGCGACTGGTTCCATGCTCAGTAAAACTTCTTTTACTGCTTGATGAAACTCTGGTTCTGCTGGATGATTTTTTACAACTCTGTTCATTAAATCTTGCATATACTCCGTACGAAATTCCATTCTAAATTCCTCCCATAGTCTAACTTTTCCTAGGTGACTATTGCGCCACTAATGGTATTTTATCATAAAATTATACAATTTCAATTATATTTTTATGTTTTTTTAAAAAAAATTAAATTTAATTGTTATTTTATAATTTAGGAAAAGCATTTTTCACTATTTTCTGATAATTATCATTGCCTCTATTGGCAAGTTTTCATACATCCATTTGGCATCTATTTCCTCTAAAATGATGTTGTTCCTATCTGTTCTTGCACCAATTGTATTACCACTACAGTTTTTAATCTGCCAACTATCATCTCGAATAACACCTTGAAAACCAAACTGATTGCTAATAGGCAACCAATAATTCGCACCTTCTTCATGCTTATCATCTTCATACACTTCTTCTTTTCCTTGTAAATAGTAAGTACCTATAGTTGGTTCAAATTGATCTTTTCCTACAGAACAGCTCATCTCACGAATAAGCTTTTCTCCTTTATATACTTTAATTACACTTGGTGTGCCAATTGTCATTTCTAACCATATACGATTATTAGTCAAAGTCGTACTTGTAAAACGTATATATTTCACATCGCTCTTCTCCCCACTAGCTGCTTGCACCTGAAAAGCTACATCATATGCTGTATCCGGTTTTAATAACTGACTTAATACAAACGTTGCATGATAAGAATCTGTTAACTTACCTGTAATTTTATTCTCTCCTAGTTGCATAATTGCTTTTACAACAGGTTTATCTGTTGTAATCGTTATACGTGGATATAAACCAATCCATTTATCTTGATCTTTAGGATACGTACTTATAATCTGAGGTTTTACATCTGTTTTTAAGGTTACATATTGTGTTGTTTCTAAGAAGTTACCACTTTTAGATGGCATCCCTTTTTTAAAAGCAATCTTATATTCTTTATTATTTTCTAAGACTTGATTTGGCGTAAATATAAAGCGTGTTGTATCTGTTTTCACCTTGCCATCCTCATCAGTTCGTTCTGCTGGTGTAATTGTAAAAGGTGTATCACTTTGTATATATTTTGAAATTTTATTCAAGTTCATCGGTGTATTAAATTGCACTAGAAAACTATTATTACTTGCAATTAACAACTCCGTTGTAGGTGTAATAATCTGCACAGGTGCTTTAAATTGTACAGGTATATGGGCTGTCTTCGTAATCCACTCATAATTACTATTTGCCTTTTGAATATGTATTTTTACTTTTTGCCCACAAATTTGGTTTTTTTCCTTTACTTTTAAAGATAATACACTTTTATTCAGCCACTCATAGGTATAATCAAAATTTGTCTCTGTAGGAAATTCACTTTCAATACGAATATACTTTTCAATATCCGTCCTCTCCATGGGGACTAAAAAGTTCACTGTAATCTCTGCATACTGATCATTTACCTCTACCCAGGTTAAGCAAAAGCTTCTCATGCACCACAAAAATATGAGTACACTCAAAATCCCTATTGTTAAAAACTTTAACTGTTTAGTACCTTTCATTTTATACCTCCATTCAAACCAACTCTTCCTCATATGCTTTCCTAACTTGTCTACAAAATATATATGAATGTAATAGGACAAACATACCACCTTTTTGAATTTTAAACATAAAAATACCCATGTACCTTTTTTGAAGTACATGGGTATTTTTATACACTAAAAAATGCCCAGAGCCGGAATCGAACCAGCGACACGAGGATTTTCAGTCCTCTGCCTACCGACTGAGCTATCTGGGCAAAAAGTTAAAATACTTAATCTAAATTTAGTGGAGGGAGAAGGATTCGAACCTTCGAAGCGTGTCGCAACAGATTTACAGTCTGCCCCCTTTGGCCACTCGGGAATCCCTCCAAAATCTTTATTTAATTCTTTATTATCATACCAAAGTATAATTATTATGTCAATACTGCTTTAATTAAAAAGCTATTAAATTTTATTAATATATAGTATAATAGTGTCAAATCATGCTGAAAAGGATGGGGAATTTATGAAAATATTAGTTGTATCAGATATTGAAAGTAATTATATCTGGGATTTTTTTGATAAAAATAATTTTAAAGATATAGATTGTGTTATTTCTTGTGGGGATTTGAAATCTAGCTATTTATCCTTTTTAGTGACTATGCTGGCTGTTCCTGTTTTTTATGTTCATGGCAATCATGATAAAAGTTATCGCACGTGTCCTCCTGAGGGGTGTGATTGCATTGAAGACAAAGTTGTTACATTCAAAAATATACGTATTGCTGGCCTTGGTGGTTCGATTGAATACAATGGCGGATTTTATCAATACCCAGAAGCTAAAATGCAAAAAAGGGTGAAAAAACTAATTCGCTGTGCAAAAAAACCTATTGATATTTTTGTTTCACACTCTCCCACCTTTGGTCTAGGCGATGATCCTAGTAGCTTTAGCCATGTTGGTTTCGAATGTTTTCATGATGTTTATGATAAACTTAAGCCAACCTATCATCTCTATGGGCACAATCATTTAACCTACGCTTCTCATGCAAAACGCTCAATTATACATAATGATATCCAGCTTATTAATGGCTACAATTATTATATTTTAGAAATCTAATTACACTATCAACCTACATATATAAAAATAAGATGAGCCTATTGCCAATCAACTTGTGCAATAGCTCATCTTATTTTTATTCTACTTTATAAACTTTAATCATATTGGTCATACCAGATATACCAAGCGGTACACCAGCCGTCATAACAGTTAAATCTCCCTGCTTTAAATATCCTGCATCTACAACACTGGCCAACGCATGACTGCATAACTCTTCTGTTTGTTGCTCTTCATTAATATAAAGTGGTACAACACCCCATGACATACTTAGCTGCCTTACAACTCGCATTTCAGGCGAACATCCCATGATGATACAAGCTGGGCGATACTTAGAAATCATACAAGCTGTACGCCCTGATTTGGTAACAGTAATAATTGCCTTTGCACGAATATCATGAGCTGTCGTACATGTTGCATGACTTATAGCACTTGTAATTGTAGGCGTAGTCACTAATTTTTGCATATTAAATCGCTTAATATAGTCAATATCTTCTTCTGTTTTTTCAGCAATACGCCTCATTGTCTGCAAGCTTTCTACAGGATATAAGCCAGCTGCTGTTTCCCCCGAAAGCATAATAGCACTCGTGCCATCATAAATTGCATTCGCCACATCTGTTGTTTCTGCACGTGTTGGCCTTGGATTTTTCATCATAGAATCTAACATTTGTGTTGCTGTAATAACTTGTTTACCAGCTTCATATACTTTCTTAATAATCATCTTTTGAATAGCAGGAACTGTTTCACTAGGCAGTTCAATCCCCATATCGCCTCTAGCAATCATAATGCCGTCTGCTACATTAATAATCTCATCAATATGTTCTACCCCTGCTGCATTTTCAATCTTAGCAATTACTTTTATATCTTCTCCATGATATTGTCTTAAAAAAGCTTTTACATCTAATATATTTTCCGCACATTGGGTAAACGATGTTGCAATAAAATCAAATTCATTTTGAATAGCAAATAATAAATCCTTCTCATCTTGCTCACTTAAAAACGGTAAATTAAGCTTGGTATAAGGTACATTGATTCCTTTGTGCGGACCAATAACACCATCATTTTTCACTTCACATATAAGTGCTGTATCATGCTTATCTATCACTTCCAATTCTACAAGACCATCATCTATAAGCACCTTTTTTCCTACTTCTAATTCCGCTATCAGCCCACTATAACTCACGGTAGCCCTTTCAGCTGTTCCTATACAAGGCAAAGAAGTCAAAATAAACTGCTGTCCTTTCTTTAACTGTACTTGTGCCTCACTAAACTCACCTAATCTAATTTCTGGTCCCTTTGTATCTAACAGCGCGGCTACTGGTTTATGATATTTTTCTCTAATCTCTTTTAACATACTAAATCGCCCTAAATGTTCCTTATGTGTCCCATGAGAAAAATTAAAACGTGCTACATTCATTCCATTTTGAATAAGTGATTCTAAGACATCCCCTTTATCTGTAGCTGGTCCTAATGTACAAATAATCTTTGTTTTAAGCATATAAATTTCCCCTTTTAAAATAATTATCTTAATACATTAATATAGTAAATATCTTATTTAAGGGGCCTGCTTCTTTCCATCCTCCTCATGCATATACAGCATTAAAAGCCGTTGTTGTAAGTATGACTTACGATGACACATATAATCATTTTGCCATTTTATAAAATACTTTTCAATTAACCCATTAGTTCTTGAAAAGTCTATCTCTATGCTAGGTACAATTCGTCTTATGCGCTTTACCGATTCGCCTATAATAATCTGAGTAGGCAAAGTCCCTATTTGTTCATTAGCAGCTGAGGGCAAAGTAAGTTGATTATACTTTTCTATCTGAATAGTCACCAAATAGTTCACTACTATTAATAATCCTACTATGAGCACTATACTCACAATCTGACTATGTTTTTTCATGCGCTTACTTTGACTGTTCAATATACTCCCCACCTTATATTCTCCTCAGAGATACCTCTTTTTTATCATATGCATCAAATATTTTATTGACTATTTTTTATTTTCATTTTTATACTACACCATTCCCTGTATTTAAGCAATAGGCATAATTCTTTTTAACTAAAAATACGCCTCTAACCTTTAAGGCTAGAAGCGTATTTTATAGTTTTACTGTATCATTTCAGCAAAGAAATAATTACATTCTTTCGTGGAATGTACGGCTGATAACGTCTAATTGTTGCTCTCTTGTTAATTTAACGAAGTTTACAGCGTATCCTGATACACGGATTGTAAGTTGTGGATATTTTTCTGGGTGATCCATAGCATCTAATAATACATCTTTATGAAGTACGTTTACGTTAATGTGTTGACCTGTTTGTCCAAAGTACCCATCTAAGATACCTACCATGTTAGCAACGCGTTCTTCTTCTGTTTTACCGATTGTTGAAGGTACTACAGAGAATGTGTAAGAGATACCATCATTTGCATCTTCGAATGGAAGTTTAGCAACTGAAGCACATGCAGCAAGTACACCTTTCGTTTCTCTACCGTTCATTGGGTTAGCACCTGGAGAGAATGGTACACCAGCTTTACGTCCATCTGGAGTAGCTCCTGTTTTCTTACCATATACTACGTTTGATGTAATAGTAAGAACTGATTGTGTATAGATAGAATCTCTATATGGTGTGTGTTTTCTAATTTCTTGCATGAAGTCTTTTACAAGTGCAACTGCAATTGAGTCAGCTCTATCATCATTGTTTCCGTATGCTGGGTATTCACCTTCGATTTTGAAGTCTACTGCAAGACCTTCTTCATTTCTTACAGGTGTTACTTTAGCATATTTGATGGCTGATAATGAGTCAGCTGCTACAGCAAGACCCGCAATACCACAAGCCATAGTTCTTACGATATCTGTATCGTGAAGTGCCATTTCAATTCTTTCATATGCATATTTATCATGCATGAAGTGAATGATGTTAAGTGCATCTGTATAAGTTTTAGCAACCCATTGTTTTGTGATTTCGTAGTTTTTCATTACTTTATCGTAATCTAAAACTTCGTCTGTCATTGGTTCGATGCCTGGAACTACTTTGATACCTGTTTTTTCATCTACACCACCATTGATAGCGTAAAGTACAGCTTTAGCAAGGTTAGCACGTGCACCGAAGAATTGCATTTGTTTACCAATTCTCATTGGAGATACACAACAAGCGATACCATAGTCATCACCAAATTGTGGTCTCATTAAATCGTCATTTTCGTATTGGATAGCTGATGTATCAATAGATACTTTCGCACAGAAGTTTTTGTAACCTTGTGGGAATTTATCACTCCAAAGTACTGTTAAGTTTGGTTCTGGAGCTGGTCCAATGTTGTAAAGTGTATGAAGATAACGGAAGCTGTTTTTAGTTACAAGTGAAGCACTCATATCTTCAAGCATACCACCAAGTGATTCTGTTACCCATGTTGGATCTCCTGAGAATAATTCGTTATATTCTGGAGTTCTAAGGAATCTGATGATACGAAGTTTCATGATGAATTGGTCAACAATTTCTTGAACTTCTTCTTCTGTTAATTTTCCTTCTTGTAAATCTCTTTCAGCATAAATATCAAGGAATGTAGATGTACGACCGATTGACATTGCTGCACCATCTTGCTCTTTAGTAGCTGCAAGGTATGCAAGGTATAACCATTGTGTAGCTTCTTGGAAGTTTTCAGCTGGTCTACTTAAATCGAATCCATACATTTGGCCTAATTCTTTAAGTTCGTTTAATGCTTTAATTTGTTCTGCTAATTCTTCACAGTCTCTCATTGTTTCAGCTGTGAATACTTTTGATCTAGCTTCTTTATCTTTCATTTTCTCTGCAATAAGACGATTGATTCCATAAAGAGCTACTCTTCTGTAGTCACCAATGATACGTCCACGTCCATAAGCATCTGGAAGACCTGTTACAACACCAGCTTTACGAGCTGTACGGATGTCTTTGTTGTATACATCGAATACACCTTGATTGTGTGTTTTTCTATATTTTGTGAAGATCTCTTTCATTTCAGGATCCACTTCGTAGTCATATGCATTTAATGCATTTTCTACTACTCTCATCCCACCGAATGGGTGACAACTTCTTACAAGTGGTGCATCCGTTTGAAGACCTACGATTTTTTCTTTATCTTTATCAATATAACCTGCAGCGTGAGATGTAATTGTTGCTACAGTTTTTGTATCTGCAAAACAACCTCTTTCTCTTTCTTTAAGCATAAGTTCGCTAAGGTTTTCCCATAAAGCTGTTGTATCAGCTGTAGGACCTGCTAAGAAAGAATCATCGCCTGTATACTCTGTGTAGTTATTAACGATGAAGTCTCTTACGTTAATTTCTTCTTGCCATTTACCTTCTTTAAAGCTTCTCCAATAAGTCATGTTTTACGTAGAAGTAAGTACTTACTTCTACTACACCCCCTTTGATGTAAATTCTAGTAAGTTTATTAAAATATAGAAAAGTCTAAAAATACCTTTTCTATTAAAAAATAAAGCAGAACAATTATGTATACAGTATACACCCCTGTTCTGCTATTAGTTTAACACACTTTATGTTAACTAGCAATATGTTATTAAATTATATTTTTTTACAACATTTCTTCGTTTTTGTTAAAAGCTTCTGTTCTACGACGAATTCTTTTTGCATAATCGATGATTTTACGTTCGTATGTTGTTTCCATAAGTGGTGAGGTAATCAGGAAATCTGCTGTTGATTGATTAGTAGCTACTGGAATATCATATAATGCTGCAATGCGCAGTAGTGCCTTTACATCTGGATCATGGGGCTGTGAAGCAAGTGGATCCCAGAAGAAAATCATAAAATCAATTTTACACTCTACAATACGGCAACCAATCTGTTGATCACCACCAAGTGGCCCACTATTATAAGCTGTTACAGGAAGCTGTGTTGCTTCTGCAATAAGTCTTGCTGTTGTTCCTGTGCCACATAAAAAATGTTTACCAAGAATCTCCTTATTATTTTGTACCCACTCAATAATATCTTGCTTACGATTATCATGTGCAATCAGTGCAATGCTTTTTTGTTTCTGCATCGTTACAAGTGTATAATCTTTATCCATAGTTGTCTCCCTTAGCTGTATAAATTTCGTATATTAATTTATATTATATAAAACACTACTTACTTTGACTAGATTTTTTTGTAACTTTTATACTCTTTTCCTATTTTATCAATAAAAATGCTTTTTTTCTTTTCATGGTGATAAGAAATATATAAATGCTGCTTTGCTCGTGTTATTGCCACATAAAAAAGGCGCATTTCTTCTGTAAGTTTATTCTCCTTAACACTACGGTAAGATGGGAATACACAATCATTACATCCAGCAATGTACACTTCATCAAATTCAAGACCTTTTGCCTGATGTACTGTAATAATAGGAATACGACCTTTAAAGAGATCACTTTGCTCAATCTCACTATAATGAAGTGCTGAAAAAGCTAAAAGGTTAATGATATTATCTTGAATAGAAAGTTCCTCTTCATTTAAGCCCTCAATCATACGATATAGTTCTCTAAAACCTTCCATTTGTTTCTTATCATAAAAGCCTTTAAATCCACAAACATTCATCATATAACTCATACTCTCTAAAATCGTATGACTGATAATATATTCTCGCAGTGCCATAACCTTTTCTTTGTATTCTTGAACATAGCAATAGTAAGCTTCTAGATATTCTAAGCGTTGTTGTTTCTTCTCCGCTATTTTAAGCCTTAAATGGGCAAGTACTTCTCCTGTAGCCATGATGTCCCAAAAGGCATTATGATTTGGCTTAGAATCTGTTTCTATAAGCTTTGATAAAGTATCTAACTTATGATTTGGCAGCTTAGGATAGACTTTACAAGCTAAATCTAATGTATCATAAACACTTTTCCCTTCTAAAGGTGGCATCTCATAACGACTGAGCATACTACTGATAATCTGCAAATCATAATTAATATTATGGCCTACAAGTACTTTACCCTTTGTAAATTGTCCAAGCTGCGTTAAGGCATCTTTGGGGGCTATTCCCTTTTTAGCAAGTTCTTCATCCGTGAAACCATGGACATAGACAGAGTCTCCTACAGACTTCGTCGGTTTAAGTAAAACGTCCAGTTTATTTGTTACGCCTTTTGCCCCATATTGAATAGCTGCTATCTGTATAATATCATCCTTGGTTGTATTAAGCCCAGTGGACTCTACATCCAGTACAACAACTTCATTTTTTTCGAAAGCTTCATCTAATTCTCCATAAGGGTCCCTTGAGGCCATACGAAACCAATCATGAAGATATAAATAGCTGTCTTTCGTTTGTCTTAATGCTTTAATAAGCCACTGTGGCATATTAATATACGGATGCTCACAAATTTTAAGCAAGGCATGACCATTTCGCATATTAATGCTGTAATCAAAGAAGGCCAGTAAATCTTTGATTTCTTTTCTTCTAAAAAATTTAGTATCCTCAATGACTGTACAAGAAATACCTTCGTGATTGAAAAATTTCGCAATATCTTTAGCATAACCATTTGTACGCGTTAATACGGCCACACTTCCTTTATCTCTACTTTCTCTAACGGATTTTGCTAGGCCTATGAGTTCACCCATTTTAGTCTCCGCTTCTAATATTGTAATGGGACTCCCTTTTTCTACCGCCTTAGGCATACACTGTATAGGATATAACCTGCTACTTGCAATATAGTCATTGGCTGCATTTAATAAAGTTTGTGTCGAACGGTAGTTTGTTGTAAGTGCAATTTCCTCTGGATGAAAATCTTGTTTAAAATTAGCCGTCATTTCTGCTGGACTAGAACCTCTCCATTCATAAATCGTCTGATTAAAATCACCAAACATAGCTAAAAAATGCCCCTGGGCAATATTTCTAATAATCTCATATTCACGCGAACTTGTATCTTGCATCTCATCTACTTGAATATGATGATATTTCATCTGCCATTTCTTTAAAATCTCTGGCTGCTCTAATAAATACTTGGCCTCTACAATCAAATCCATAAAGTCGATACAGTTATTTTCCTTTAAATAGCGGGTATAGGTATTTAAAAGCTGTAAGCCATATTTTTGAATAAAGCCTCTTGAACCTTTTGAGCCTACTGTTTCCCATATTTTATCTTCTTTAAAGTAATCATTCATAACTTCTCGGTAATTGTAACGCACTTCTATAGGCAGGCTTAAGCTATGACGTTTTACATTTTCAAAAAAACTTAATAAACTTGGATAATATAAATCGTCATCATTTAAACCATTTTGGGCAATAATCTTTTTAAGGATTTCTAAGCTATCTGTTTCATCAATTAAAGTACAAGGAAATGTAAAATGAGAAGCTTCCTTCTCCTGACTGATTAAATGATAACAATAGGAATGAAATGTTTTAATCGTCATATTTTTTGCCTCTTTAGGCATATAAGAAGTAATACGTTCTTTCATTTCTTTTGCTGCTTTATTGGTAAAGGTTAAACATAGTATTTGCTCAGGTAACACGCCTTGTTTCACTAAATAAGCCGTACGCATGGCAATTACCTTTGTTTTACCCGTTCCTGCAGGTGCTAAAACGAGTAGGCTTTTATCTACCGTTTCCACTGCTTGTTTTTGCATTGTATTTAAACTCTCAAAATCTCTTGCCAGCATAGTTGTCACCTCGTTTCTTCTTTATAAGATTATACCATATATTTTATTGCATCACCTTTTTTTTCATAGTATCATAAGGAAGTATTAAACTCTCTTATGACTAACAAAACGACTAACATTAACTTATTAGCTCAAATTTTGAGTGATATAGGCCTTGAGTTTCATAAACAATCCCCCCTCAAATGTAACGTCTATGTCATATGTACTAAAAAAATCTTACTATTTATATAGAGCGGAGAATTATAATGAATCAATTAATTACAATTATTGAAACTACAGTTTCAAACAACACTTTTATTAGTGCTACTTTAAGTAATCCACGTAAAGCTGTATACCCTAAAAAGGTAACGATTAAACCTATCCTTTTAGGTGAAGAAATAAAACTTCAGTTTACAACTTATAAAGATAACAAAGCTTATCATGAAAATTTAACTGCGGATGAAGCTATAAATACACTTACAGGCTATGGTAATATGTTTAAACAAATTCAGCTTTTCACTGCAGAAGCAGATTATCAAGTCCTTGTTAACAAAAAGTGTGAAGCTAATATGAAACGCAAAGCACCCTCTCAACAAATGCCTGCTTCTCTTTCTCATAATAGACAAAAAAATTATATTTTAGACACACCAGACTCTGTTCCTTTCTTACAGGCACTTGGTCTTATGGATGAAAATGAAAAAGTAAAACCTTCTAAATATGATAAATACAAACAAATCAATCGTTATCTTGAAATTATCGCAGATTCAATGAGTGGTCTTACTGCACGTCCTATTCGTATCATTGACTTTGGTTGCGGCAAATCATATTTAACCTTTGCACTTTATCACTACTTAACAGTAATCTTAAAAAAAGAAGTCCAAGTTGTAGGTCTTGATCTTAAAGCAGATGTTATCGCTTTCTGTCAAGAACTTGCTGAAAAACTAAGCTATGACAACTTAAAATTCCAAGTAGGTGATATTGGTAAATATACAACGAATCAGCCAGTAGATATGGTCGTTTCACTTCATGCTTGTAATACAGCAACAGATGCAGCCCTTGATAAAGCTATTGGTTGGGGTGCAAAGGTCATTTTAGCTGTCCCTTGCTGTCACCATGAAGCTTATACGCAAATTGAAAATGATGACCTTGCTTCAATCTTAAAACACGGCATCTTAAAAGAACGTATTGCTGCCCTTATAACAGATGGTCTTCGTGCTCAAATGCTAGAAGCTTGTGGCTATAAAGTAAATGTGATTGAGTTCATTGATATGGCCCATACACCAAAAAATATTTTAATTAAAGCGCTCTTAAAAGACCGTCCAAGCTTTTCTAAAGAGGCTTATGCCAAGTATCGTCAAACTGCAGATGCGTTAAACCTTTCACTTGCTCTTGAAAAAATGCTTCAGCCTCAAAAAGAAGAAATAAACACCACTTTAATGCACAAAGAAGAGATAAAATAAAATGCAGCAGCTCTTAAATAAGGAACATTTCTTATTAGATATTGAAACGAATGGTTTAAGCCGTGAAAAACATCATATCGTTTGCATTGGGGTAACTTATTTAAATACAGTAGGCGAAGTGATGACTAAGCAGTGGTCACTTCAAAAAGCTGAAGAAGAAGAAAATTTACTCAAAGATTTTATAAACTTTGCACAAGACTTTAAATCCGTCTATACCTATAGTGGCAAAAGCTTTGACTGGCCTTTTCTTCTTGCACGTATAGCACACCATAATTTAACGATTCCTGCTGCCCTTACCCTAGTAGACATGAAAAAGACACTTACGCTCTTATGTCCTACACGTACCGAATTAGAAAAAGCTTTAGGCTTTACAAGAGAAACTTCTTCTTCTGGTAAAACCCTCGTCAAACTTTATCAAACTTATGCAGCCTGCGGGGAAGCTATTTATAAAGACTTAATCTTAGCCCATAACTTAGATGAGCTTAAAAGTTTATTGGTATTTTATAAAGTATATTACATGCTTTATCATTTAAAGCGCTTTAATGCAGTAACCTACTTAGCTGAAACTGATGTGACGGCTCCACAGCTGCAGCTCGTTTTTAATTTACCTTTTACTTTTGAAACAAGCTTTACCTTCAAAGCAGAATCTTTAAGCCTTGAAGTCTCAAAAGATAGGACTTCCTTAAGCGCCACACTCCCACTTTATAAAGTGCCACTCAAAAAGCCATTAACGCCTATAAAAGACTACTACTATATTCCTTCACAACATCAACTTATGCACAAGTCTTTAGCAGCCTTTGTTCCTTCTGATTTAAAACGTAAGGCGACTAAAGACGAATGCTTTATTGAAAAGTTAGATACTTATTTTAAACTTTATACAACATTTAAGGCATCTAATGAACTTTGGTATGATAACGCTAAAAACTTCTACGTAGCTTATAAAGCAGATGAAGAGTTTAAAGCCATTGTAGTGAATCAATTATTTTATTATTTCTTTCAAAGTTAAAGGGATATGATGAAACTCGATTTCATCATATCCCTTTATAATTTAGCATCACTTATTTCTAATCTTCAATTTTACTTAAAAGCTCTTCTATACTCTTTATAAGAAATATTGCATCCATCTATACTTTTATTTGATGCTACTTCAGTTAAGTTTCCCTTTTGGGAATCCCATCCTAACTTTGTTGCTTCACAGTTACCTTTCTGGCAAGTATACAGTCTGTCCAAATGTTTTGGGCTGTAACTTCCCCTGCCTGGTTAGTTTCTGCAATCACTTCACCATTGTCATTATGTTAGTATTTCACAGTACCTTGACTTGATTCTTTGACTACTCGAATGCCTTCAGCGTCGTAGCTATAAGTATATGTTTTACCACCTGCTTCACACTGGTTTAATTCATCAAATGCATTGTAATTAAAACTTAAATCTGTGATTAAATCTACAGCACTAAGTGGTACTATATTTTCTGCTAGCGCTTCTTCTTGGCTTCCTATTTCAGCTGTATCTACTCTAACTTGTTCTATAGACTCTAATGGACTTTCTTGCGCTACTGTTTCTTTTTCTTCTGCTACTTCGACTACTAATGGCTCATCTGTAACTTCGTCTAAACTTTCATCTATTGTAGCATCTACTATGTCTTCTGTCGCTATCATTTCTAATACATTTGCTGTATTAGGTGTATCCTTTATGTGAGTTAGTATTATTTATAATTTAAATGCACAAACTTTCCTTTACATACTCAACTTAATATGTTCGCTCATCATGATTGATAAAACTACCAATGCTTGGGGCGTAGTATCTTGCACGTAAGTAGTAAAGTCCTGACTCTTCATCATAATACTCACCCGCATAACGAATAGGGTTATTGATACCCTCTACTTGGTCTAGTATATTCCCCCACTCATCATATTTGTAGGTATTAATAATTTGACCTTGCTCATTAATAATCTGTGTGACATCACCATGTCCATTAGTTACATAATAATAATACTGACTATTTACCTTTCTGGCAAGTATACGGTCTGTCCAGATATTTTGAGCTGTAACTTGCCCTGTCTCATTAGTTTCTGCAATTACTTCACCATTGTAATTATGGTAGTATTTCACAGTACCTTGGTTTGATTCTTTGGCTACGCGAATGCCTTCTGCGTCGTAGCTATAGGTATATGTTTTACCCCCTACTTGACACTGGTTTAATTCATCAAATGCATTGTAATTAAAGCTTAAATCTGTGATTAAATCTACTGCACTAAGTGGTACTATATTTTCTGCTAGTGCTTCTTCTTGGCCTTCTATTTCAGCTGTATTTACACTAACTTGTTCTGTAGACTCTGATGAACCTTCTTGTGCTGCTGTTTCTTTTTCTTCTGCTATTTCAACTACTAATGCCTCATCTGCAACTTCGTCTAAACTTTTTTGTATTGTAGCATCTTCTATGTGTTCTGTCTCTATTGTTTCTAATGCATTCTCTGTATTGGAAACCGCTTCTGATTCTTCTTCTGAAAGTTCTAATAGACTTTCTGCTTCCAATGTCTCAAGTATGGATTTTGCATTTGTAATGCTTCTATTGCCTCTTGAATCATATGCATAAGTAATATTACGACCATCTGTACTATTTACTGTTAAGAGTTGGTCTAACTTATCATAGGTATAATTGCTTGTGCGATTTCTTGTTTTACCATTTGTTAATTTCTCAGATTCTACAAGTTTTATAATATTACTATGTGCATCATAAGTATATGTATAGGTAGAGATCACTGTGCCATTTAAAGTATTTCTTAATTCTTTAAGGCGATTCATATTATCATAACTATAGCTACTTACAAGCTGACCGCTACCAACTGGTGAAGTAACTGTCTTCACTGTACCATCTGCATAGTAGTCATATGTAAATACTTTGCCATCTAGCTGAACGTTTTTAACTCTATTTAAGCGGTCCTGGCTATAATTCACTGTGAGTCCAAATGGATCTGTTAAAGTCGTAAGATAATTATTTGTATTATAAGCAAACTGAGTTTATTTATAATCTACACTTCTACTTAATACTAAGCCATTACTTGTATTATTTTTTGTAATACTTTTTCCCACACCAGTAACAGTGATACCCGTTGTTGCGCCATTAACATCATAGAAATAAGCTCTATTATTATTTTCAATACTTGTACCAGCTACAAGACCATTGCCATAATAAGTACTATAAATAGTCTTTCCAGATGGTGTGGTTTCACTTAACGCATTTCCTAACTTATCATAAGTATAAGTTGCTATTCTGCCACTAGGTGATGTTGTGTTTATCAGTTCATTAGCCGCATTATATGCATTGGTATGGATAAATGTTTTAGATTCTTCGCTTTGTGTGAAACTTAAATTATTACCATAACTATCATATGTATACTCACTGATTTGATTTTCAGCATCTGTTACTTTTGTAATTTGATTTAAAGGATTGTACTCATAGGATGTTACATACCCTTTAGGACTTATAAGTTTAACAAGATTGCCTGCAATATCATATTCTTTACTTATCTTAATAGGCGTACTATTTATCCCATCTGGATAAGTCTGCTGAGTAATCACATTACCTTTTACATCATAAAACTCTTTATAATGATTTTCACTATTTCCCCCGTTAGGTAAAAACTGAACAAACTTACTTCTTTCTATATCATTATAAGTAATAACATACTGACTATTATATACATCTGTAACTTTTATGACTCTTCCTACGCCATCATATGCATATACTATTTCATCATAGGTAGCTTCTCCAGAAGTGTTTTTAGTTCTTTCAATTATAATTTGATTATTTGCATCTCTAATATAATCAGCTACATTAAGATTTAATCTTTGAGTTAAAAAATCATTCTTTAAACTTCGCCAAATTTGTCCTTTATCATCACAAAACATAACTTCTGAGTTAATCAATGTAGCATCTTTAGTATCTACTGCCACCTTATAATTTTGCACTTTTACTTCACAAAGGGAGCGATTAATATCAGAGGCAATTAAATCCTTAGCATTATATGAATAAACTTCTTCTTTATAATAACTTTTATTGTCTTTTTCCTTATAAGTTGGATAAGTAATTCTTCTAACTTTACCATTTGGATAGTAACTATAAGTTGTTTGATTATTATTAGCATCTATTACAGATAATGGTTCGCCTTGAATATACTCATAATTATAAGTTGTGACGCGTGTCTGTCCATCTATTACTTCTGTTTCTTTTTCAACAAAGGCATTTGTCTTACTATCATATGTATAACGAATGGACTTATTCTTAACACCACTTGCGCTTATATCATATACCTCAAGCAAATGAATATTTTTTTTGACCAGGCATCGCGTTTTCTGAACGGAATATACGACCAATCTTTAAGTCCATGCCATTTCGTCCTGGTAATTCTAAATCAGTTACATTTAAGGTCAGTTCTCCTGTTAATAGTGAAATATATTCTTTAGTATCCTCCCTCTCATTAACTACCTGATTTTGCCCACCATTAGCTATAGAATAAGAACCTATGTTATCCCCATATTACATGTATTTCTCCTACTTTATTTTTAAATTTTTACTTTATGTAATTTTACCTTATGCCCAACGATAAGTGTACAGTTTACCCAATTTCCTTTCTATACATACTGTTACTTAATCACAAAAAAATGTGTTACAAAACTAACTCACTTAGTCTAGTAACACATTTTTCTCTACTACTTTTTTTTCTTTTGATAAAAGAATATTTTATTCGGTTCAAATCCGTAATCTTGGCACATGATAATTTGTTCTGTACTTCCTACAAATAGGATTCCCTCATCTACTAAAGCTTTGTTAAAGTTCATATAAATGTCTTTTTTAGCTTCTTCTGTAAAGTAGATAAGGACATTACGACATACAATAAGGTCCATGCCTGATGGATAAGGATCTTTTAATAAATTATGCTGTTTAAATGTAATTCTTTGCTTAAGCTCTTGCTTAACCACATAATGATCATCCTGCTTCATCATGTATTTATCTTTGAATTTAGCCGGTATATTCACTAAGTTGCGTTCAGTATAAATCCCTACCTTAGCTTTTTCTAGTACCTCTTTATCAATATCTGTTGCTGTAATTTGAAAACTTGTAAGTGGCATGAGACTTGCAAGTGTCATTGCTAATGAGTATGGCTCATCCCCCGTAGAGCAAGCTGCACTCCAGATTTTAATCGTACTTTTCTTTTGCATTAAAAGCGGAATAATATTTTTTTCTAATATATCCCACTGAGAAGGATTTCTGAAAAACTCTGTTACATTAATCGTTAAGTATGCCACAAAGTCTTCTAATGCTTTACAATCCTTCTTGATAAGCTGTACATAGCTATTGTAGCCATCACAGCCGTTTTTTTTAATAAGTGCATCAATGCGTCTTTTCATTTGATTTTCTTTATAACAATTTAAATCAATACCTGTGAGGCTTAGCACTTGCACCTTAAACCCTTCGTAATTCATATGTTTTCCCCTTTAGTCTTGTAGCTGATGCAGTTTGTTTACAACTGCTTCGATTACTAGATGCGGTGTTGAAGCACCTGCAGTAATTCCTATCTTCGTACAGCCACCAATCATCTCAGGCACTAATTCTTCAGCACCGGCAATGCAGTAGCTTGCTTTGCAGTTAGCCGCGCAGATTTCTTGTAATTTAGCTGTATTTGAACTTTTTTTGCTACCAAGTACGAACATCACGTCTACTTCTTTTGCAATAGTTTTTGCTTCTTCCTGACGCTCTTTCGTTGCACTACAGATTGTATTATTGATTTCAAAGTCTACGCCGTTATTCTTAAGTGCCTGGCTAATTGCATCTAGTACTTCTTTTTTATAGGTTGTTTGAGCAACTAATAAGTATTTTTTATCTTTATTAAATATGACCCTTTCTACTTCTTCTGGTGTTTTAATCACAATGCATTCGCCTTGTACCCAGCCACTGATTCCTTGAATCTCTGGGTGCTCTTTATTTCCAGCAATAATAATGCCATAGCCTTCTTTAGAGAATTTTTCTACAAGGCGATGAATTTTTTTGACATATGGACAAGTCGCATCCACAACTTCTGCTCCAGCTGCTTTACCTTCTTCATATACATCAGGACTTACACCATGCGAACGAATAATAAGCTTATTTGCTTTTTGTGCATGAATATCATTTGTTTCATAAATACCCTTTTCTTCAAGCTGCTTTGTAACAACTTCATTATGAATAATTGGTCCAAATGTGTAGGTTGCCTCTGTTCCTGCTTGTTCAAAGGCCATATCTACAGCACGTTTTACACCAAAGCAAAATCCGGCTGTTTTGGCAATAATGATTTCCACGTTTTAGTCCTCCTATAAACGTTCTTGTAATAATGCCATGATACGTTCTACGATTTCATCAATCGTCATATAAGTTGTATCAATTTCAATAGCATCATCTGCTTTTCTAAGTGGTGAGATTTTGCGCTGCATATCTTGTTTATCACGCGCCGCAATTTCTTCTGTTAACATAGCAAGGTCTGCTACTATACCCTTTGTTTCATATTCTTTGAAACGTCTCAAGGCACGTTCGTTCACTGAAGCTGTTAAATAAATTTTAAGTGTCGCATTTGGCATTACCACTGTTCCAATATCACGACCATCCATCACGACTGAAGTTTCTTCTTGCAACATACGCTGACTTGCAACTAAAGCTTCACGCACTTTACCATAAGTTGCTACCTTAGATGCTGCTGCTGCTACTTCGTCATTACGAATTTCTGCACTTACATCATGACCATTTAAATAGATTTGCTGACCTGCCTCAGACATTTTAAGTTTAATATCTAAATTTGGCATAAGTAAGCTTACTGCCTCTTCATCTTGATAGTCAAGACCTTGTTTAATGGCACCAAGCCCTACACTGCGATACATCGCACCTGTATCAATATAAATGCATCCTAAATTTTTAGCCAACGCCTTTGCAATGCTGCTCTTTCCTGCTCCTGCTGGTCCATCAATGGCAATTGAAAATTTCTTCATTTTGTTAACTCCTTATTTTGCTAAATCGGGTCTCAATACTTTTGCCCCTCTTAAATATTGGTGAATTGCATTTTTACGTGTAAGTCCATCTTTTTCCACCTGCATTTCGATCCGTATACACATCGAAAGTGAATTTTGTACATACATTTCTTGAAAACACATTAAAGATGCTTCTACAATGCCTATTTCTCTTGCTGCAACAGCCGGATAAACTGCATCTAAATCCTTTGTTGCTGTAAAGTGAATGGCAATAATCTCATCTAATTTAATGTGATTTTCTTTTATAACTGCTGTTAAAAGCTCTTTAGTTGCTTCTAGCATTTCTACTCTATCGTTATTTTCTACTGTAATCGCACCACGTATACTTACCATGCTCACTTTCTGCACCCCATTAATCAAATTTTTCTTTTTGTTCATCTAATGGTGATCCCCATAAATCACGTTGAGAATCATCATAAACCTCATATTCTACCCATATATTTTCTAAGTTTTCAAGATTAACTGCAATCTCATCTTTTTTCTTTAAGCTAATTGCCACAATAATAGCATTAATAATGCTTAAAGGTGCTACCAGTGAATCTACGAAAGAAACCATTTCACTACGGCCAATAAGTGCATAATCTGAGTAACTTGCAATCGGTGAAATGTAGCTATCTGTAATGGCAATAACTGTTGCATTTTTGCCTTGTGCAAATTCTAAAGCTTTCATGACACGTTTTGAATAACGTGGGAAGCTAATGCCAATGATCACATCTTCTTCTCCAATACGGTGAATAGCTTCAAACATTTCACTTACACTATTTGTATTTACCACTTTTATATTATCAAAAATAATATTTAAATAAAATCCTAAAAAGCTAGCAAGACCTGCACAACTTCTTACGCCTAAAACGTAAATTGTTTTAGCTTCAATAATCTTATCTACCGCTTTATTAAAAGCTTCTTCATCTATTTGTTCACGTGTATAACGGATTTTTTCTTCATCCATTTGAAGGACACTTTTTAAGACATGCTTTGTATCAATACGTTCTGTTGTCACTTCAAGTCGCTGCATAGCTGTCAATTTACTTTTCACAAGTTCTTCTAGGGCATCTTGGAATTTAGGATAACCATCGTAGCCTAACTCATTAGCAAAACGTACAACTGTAGATTCACTAACGCCTACGATATTACCAAGTTTAGCAGCTGTTAAAAAGACTGCCTTCTCATAGTGTTCTAAGATGTAATTTGCAATTAACTTTTGCCCTTTACTCAATTTTGGCATATTTTTTCTAATCCTATGGATTAAATCATTTTTACTCATTACTATTACCCTTTCTTTAGTTCTAAAGTGAACCTATATCTTCTATTATATCACACCCATTCTGTAAAACAAACTATAAAAATGTTAGAGTTGCACGAAAAGTGCCAGGTGTATCCGCCATTAGTATAAAAGGGCATGGATAAGTTGGTATCACTCTTTTTCTACCTCCGTCGCTATGCTCCAAGTCGAGCTAAAATGAGTAATACCAACTTATCCACACCCGACAATGTTTTAGGCGTCTGTATGGGCGGCGCTTTTGTACAAAATATTTTATCACATAAAAATAAGGAGGCTTGGCAAAATTCCTCTGTATTGCCATCCTCCTTATTCTTTTTAATATCATTTATTAATGTTTTTTATACTGGATATGCTTTGTTGTTTGTATCTGCCACATTTGGATCTACTTTTGTTTGTTGTGCTTCACGGTATTTGAAGAACTCAGTAGCTACTTGTGGGAACAATGCATAAGATAAAACATCTTCATCTTGTTGTTTGTACATTGCCATTTCTTTTTCTAGCTTATCTAGTTCTGGTTTAAGGAGATCCGCTGGACGACATGTAATACGTTCGTCGTCACCAATGATTTTCTTAACGATTTCTTCTTTAATAGGTACTGGTGTCATACCATATTCACCACGAACAATACCTTTAGATTCTTTTGTAATCATTTTATAACGTTCACCTGCAAGTACATTAAGTACAGCTTGTGTTCCTACGATTTGAGACGTAGGTGTAACAAGTGGTAAATAACCAAAGTCTGCACGTACTCTTGGAATTTCTTTAAGTACATCATCAAATTTATCTTCAGCTTTTTGTTGTTTAAGTTGTGATACTAAGTTTGAAAGCATACCTCCTGGTACTTGATAACGAAGTGTATTAATGTTGACTTCAAGTACTTTTGTACTCATAAGACCGCTTTCAAGTGCTTCTTGACGAATTGGTTTAAAGTATTCTGTAATTTCATTTAATGCTTCTGGGTCGATACCTGTATCATAAGGTGTCCCTTGAAGTGTTTTT
The DNA here is from genome assembly GCF_982396655.1 of Cellulosilyticum sp. Taxonomy (NCBI): domain Bacteria; kingdom Bacillati; phylum Bacillota; class Clostridia; order Lachnospirales; family Cellulosilyticaceae; genus Cellulosilyticum; species Cellulosilyticum sp. Next base: position 53,769 of record NZ_CEVXFV010000003.1, read on the forward strand.
ACAAGTACTTCTGTAGCTGGTTGAGATGTACCCATAGCAAGTGGTGACATAGCCGTATCGATGATATCACAACCTGCTTCAATTGCTTTAAGGTAAGTCATTGAAGCCACCCCACTTGTATAGTGTGTATGAAGTTGAATTGGCATTTCAGGTACAGCTTCTTTTAAAGCTGATACAAGCTCTTCTGCTGCGTATGGTACTAAAAGTCCTGCCATATCCTTGATACAAATAGAGTTTGCACCCATATCCTGAATGCGCTTTGCAAGATTTACATAGTACTCTAAAGTATGTACATCACTAATTGTATAAGAAATAGCTACTTGTGCATGACCCTTTTCTTTATTAGCTGCCTTAACAGCTGTTTGTAAGTTACGAATATCATTTAATGCATCGAAGATACGAATATTATCAATACCATTTGCAATACTTTTTTGTACAAAGTATTCTACTACATCATCTGCATAGTGACGGTAACCTAAAATATTTTGGCCTCTAAAAAGCATTTGAAGAGGGGTATTAGGTGCAAGGTCTTTGATTTTACGAAGTCTTTCCCATGGATCTTCCTTTAAGAAACGAAGGCAAGCATCAAATGTTGCACCGCCCCATACTTCAAGTGCTGAGAACCCAACCTTATCCATCTTAGAAACAATAGGTAAAATTTGTTCTGTTGTCATACGTGTTGCAATTAATGATTGATGGGCATCACGTAATGTTGTGTCCATAATTTTAACTGGTCTTGGTTTAATACTAGCCATTTTCTAAACCTCCCTATATTTTATCTGCTTTCATCGTAATTTTAGTTATTAACCTCATACTTAACCGTAAATTGATAATAAGATACCAGCTGCAATAGCTGAACCAATAACACCGGCTACGTTGGGTCCCATGGCATGCATAAGTAAGAAGTTTGTTGGACATTCTTGTTGTCCTACTTTTTGAGCTACACGAGCTGCCATTGGTACGGCTGATACACCAGCTGAACCAATAAGTGGATTAATCTTCTTACCACTTGCAAAGTACATAATCTTTCCGAAGAGGACACCACCAGCTGTACCAATACAGAATGCTGTAAGCCCAAGTACAATGATACCAAGTGTTTGCGCTGTTAAGAAAGTATCTGCTTTTGTTGTAGCACCTACTACAAGACCAAGCATAATTGTAATAGCTGACATTAAACCATTACTTGCTACATCTGCAAGTCTACTTGTAGAGCCAGCTTCTTTTAATAAGTTACCGAACATAAGCATACCTACAAGTGTTCCTGCTGATGGTAAAAGCAGCGTTACAATAATTGTAACAGCAATTGGGAAGATGATTTTTTCTGTACGTGATACTTGTCGTAATTGACTCATCTTAACCATACGTTGCTCTTTCGTTGTTAAGAGCCTCATAATAGGTGGTTGAATAACTGGTACTAATGCCATATAGGAGTATGCCGCCACGGCAATTGGTCCTAAAAGGTCTGGGGCTAATTTTGTTGTTAAGTAAATAGCTGTTGGCCCATCTGCACCACCAATGATTCCAATAGAAGCTGCTTCATTTGGTGCAAATCCGAGAAGAAGTGCGCCTAAGAATGCAAAGAAAATACCAAGTTGTGCTGCTGCACCTAAAATTAAGCTTTTTGGATTAGCAATAAGTGGTCCAAAGTCTGTCATCGCTCCTACCCCTACGAAAATAAGAGGTGGGAAAATCCCAAAGTCTTTGCCCATTGATAAGTAATAGAAAAGTCCACCTGGTTGGAAACCATCTTCATGGTAAATACCAATAGGTGCATCCTTTATACCGATATCTGGTAAGTTAACAAGAAGCATACCAAAGGCAATTGGTACAAGTAATAAAGGTTCAAACCCTTTTGCAATTGCTAAATATAATAAGACGCATGCTACTGCAATCATTACTAAGTAGCCATACTCTCCCCCAATGATTGTTGCAAGACCTGATTGCCCTGCGAAATCCTTGATGGCTGATAAAAATTCACTCATCATGATGTACGTTCCTCCTTTTTTTATTATGGTTTGGAACTAGTTAAGTGTTACAATCACGTCATTTGTTTCAACTGCACTACCTGCTGTTACATTGATAGAGGCAACTGTTCCTGCACTTGGTGCAACCACTTCATTTTCCATTTTCATAGCTTCAAGAATAGCAACTACTTCGCCTTCTTTGACAGCTTGTCCTGCACTTACTTTAATATCTACAATTTTACCTGGCATTGGTGCAACTACTTTTGTGCTTCCTACTGCTACTGGAGCTGGGGCTGGCGCTGCTGCTTTAGGTGTTGCCACTGGTGCTGCTGGTGCTACTGAAGGTGTAAATGTGCCACCTAATTCTTCTACTTCTACTTCATATGTATTTCCATTTACAGTTACTTGAAATTTTTTCATTGTTAACGGCCTCCTTAGTTTTAAAGTGATTTTCTTTCAACTTTTCTTAAAGATCTTACTTGTAATTTATCACTTGTTGTTCCCATACTTGCTGCAATAACAGCTGTAATTACCGCCACAAGTTCTAAATCATCTTGCTTTTTCTCTTCTTTAACCACTGTAGCAGCCACTTCTTCTTGTGCAGCTTTTATTTCTTCTTTTACCGCTGCCTTAGGCGCTTCTGGTTTCTTGGTAAGTGCTTGCATTACTTTTCCTAAAATAACAATCATAAGGATTAAAAGGAATAATACTGCAAAAACAACAACAACCCCAATAAAGAAAGTATTTAAACCTGCAACAAAATTACTTATATTCTCGCCCATTTTATTCACCACCTTTAGTTATTGGGTTATTAACGAACTTTAGTTGCTAATACTTCTAAAGCAGCAATGATACGTTTACGTGTTGCGGCTGGTTCAATAATATCATCTACCATACCTTTTTGTGCTGCTGCAAAAGCACTACCATGCATTGCTTCATATTCAGCAACTGCTGCTGTATACGCTTCTACACTCATTGCACCGCTTTCAAGTTCCTTACCATACATAATCTTCATAGCACTCTCTGATTTTAAGCTGCCAATCTTAGCTGTTGGCCAAGCATAAACCATATCAGCACCAATTGATTTACTATTCATAGCTACAAAGCTACTACCATAACCTTCACCTATTAAAACATTTACTTTAGGTATACTAGCACTAGCAAATGCTTTTACAAGTAAGCTAGCTGCTTTTACAATACCGCCTTTTTCTGTAGCTACTGTTGACTCAAACCCTTCAATATTTGTAAACGTTACAACTGGTACATTAAAATCATCACAAATACCTACAAAACTTGTTACCTTTTTAATACTAGCATCATCTAATTTAGCTTCTGCATTGGCAATTACCCCAACTGTTCCACCATCTAAACGCATAAATGCTGTAAATGCACTCTTGCCATAAGCAGCCCCTATTTCAAGATATTCACCGTTATCAGCTACCGCTATCACAATGTCCTTTACACTTTGTGTTTCAAAATCAAAGTTATTTAGCGATGCCTCTACACGGTTAATATCATCTGTTACTGCATAAAATGGTACCTCATCACTATTACTTTGTGGTAAATAACTTAAAAGTTTTCTTACCTCTTCAATAAGTGTTTCTTCTTTATCTGCTATAAAGTTTGCAAGACCAGTTTCTTCAAAGTGAACTTTAGCTGTTGCAATATTTTCAAATGATGCTTCTTTACTATCTAAAGTATTTGGACTATTTAAGAAGACACGTGCTGATTTGCTACTCATAAATACAAAATCCGAAAGACCTGCAATAAAAGAAGCTCCCCCTGCACAATCTCCTACTACTACTGCAATTTGAGGAATAACACTTGATGCTTCTGTCATTTTGCTAAAGATTTCCCCATAACCTAAAAGTGCATCTATATTTTCTTGTAATCGTACGCCCACTGTATCTAAGAATCCTACAACTGGTGCACCTATTTTTAATGCATCCTCATAAATTCTTACAATTTTTTTTGCATGCATTTCCCCTATAGCACCACCAAGTACACTACTGTCTTGGCTATATACATATACCGGATTACCATTTACAGTACCATATCCAGTGACTACACCATCTGCTGGTGTATCTACTTCTGTCATATTAAATGCTGTACTTCTACTTGCTACAAAAGCCCCAATCTCAACAAAGCTATTTTCATCCAAAAGTGCATCAATACGATCTCTTGCTGTAAGTTTGCCTTGTGCAAGAGCTGCCTTCTTAGCTTCTTCGTTGCGTTTCATAACAATAGTGGTCCTACGAGATTCTAATTCAGATAATTTTTCTAAAGTGCTCATCTGGTATCCTCCATCTAAAAATTTTTAAAACAAAGTGTAAAAATCGTCTTCTATATTTTACTAAACACAAGTATAATATGCAAGTTAAATAACGAATTTTCTACTTTTTTAAACAAAATTATTTATTTGTTAGTAATTCAAATACTATTCAAACACCATTGGTCTATATGGCATTTTGCACAAAAAAATAGAGCAAATCTTAACGATTTGCTCCTGCAATTTTCTTTAAATAATTAACTTCTTTAGCAGTTAATTTACGGTATTCACCTAATTTTAGATTTCCTAAGTTTAAATCACCCACAGATCTACGATTAAGAGAAACCACCTGATGCCCGATAGCTTCACACATTTTACGCACCTGACGATTACGACCTTCATGGATTGTAATAGCTAAGCGTGTTGTTTTCTCTGTTTGTGCCATTATTTTCACCTTAGCAGGATATGTTCTACGCCCATCAATCACTACGCCTACTTCTAGACGTTTCACACTTTCTTCACTTACCTTACCACGCACTTTAACCTCATAAGTTTTATTTACATCATGTTTGGGATGCGTTAATCCATAGGTTAATTCTCCATCATTGGTAAGAATCAAAAGCCCTGATGTATTTAAGTCTAATCGACCTACTGGGAAGATTCGCTCTTCAACATCTTCCATAATATCTAATACAGTCATGCGACCTTGTTCATCCTGTACAGTGGTTACACAGCCTGTTGGCTTATTAAGCATATAATATACATAATGTTTTTCTAAAGTAATAACTTCACCGTTAAAACGTACTTCATCTCCTTCTTCTACACATGTACCAAGTGTTGTAACAATTTCACCATTGACACTTACTAAGCCATCTAATATATAGGCTTCACATTTACGTCTTGATGCGACGCCACAAGTCGCTAAATATTTTTGTAATCTCATACGATCCCCTTTATTTATTTTTTATCCAATTTTTAATGTAATCAAATACATTTGCCTTCTTAATGTTTTCTTTGGCTGTAAGCGGTGCACTAGCTAAAACAGTGCCACCACATAATACCTGTACTTCTCCAACAGTGTCACCTTCTGCAATAGGCGCTTGTACGCTAGGTGGTACAATCTTTTTCAAAACTAAGTTTTCCTTTTCTACTGCTGTTAAAGGCAATACAATTTCTTCATCACAAGCTAAATCTATACTTTTTACAATAGCCTTCGTCACAGGTACATTTATATAGCTACGGCTTGGTGAAAGCACCTGTACTTTTTCATAATTCTTAAAGCCATAATTCATCATATTTATAACATCTGTGTATTTCCTTGTTTTGCCAGCCTTTCCCCATCCTGAAGCTAATGCAACACCTACAAGCTGCATATCATCGCGGTTAGCACTTCCTACAAAACAATGTCCAGCTTTATTAGTAAATCCAGTTTTCATACCATTCGCCCCTGTATAACTGTATAAAAAACGATTCTTACATTGTAAATCATGGCGTCTACTGCCTGGTACTTCCTTAGTTGGAATACTAATAAGCTCTGTCGTCACAATCTTGACGAATTCTGGATTTTGTACAGCATAGCTCGCTATAATTGCCATATCATAAGCAGATGCATGATGACCTTCTGCATCTAAACCATTTGGTGTTTTAAAGGTAGCATTCTGGGCACCTATTTCTCTTGCCTTATCTGTCATCATCTCACAAAAATGTTCTACAGAGCCACCCACATGTTCCGCAATAGCTACTGCAGTATCATTATGAGATTCCAACATAAGAGAATATAATAAATCACCCAAACGCTGCTTCTCTCCAATTTGTAACTTTAGCTTAACAGGTGGAGCACAACAGGCTCTCTTTGAAGCTGTTACAATATCATCTAAATTGCCATTTTCCAAGGCTACAATACACGTCATAATCTTCGTTGTACTCGCCATAGGCAAGGGCTCATAACCATTCTTTTCAAATAATACACGGCCACTTTCTACTTCCATAAGTAATGCACCCTTAGCTTTTACATCAGGAAGTTCACTTCCAAGTACAATTTGACTTATACACATAAAAAGTGCCATGACTAAGGCAATTCCTTTTCTTTTCATACTGCCACTCCTCAATTCAAGATTCATTCTATAACAGAAATCTTCCCTCATATGAAGTGGTTTTATACATTTTTTGTGAATTTCATTAACTATTCATTGTCATCCGGCATTTCATGGTCTAATAATGTTGTTTGTTCTCCCGGAAGATCTTCATAATAATTAATTTCTTGTTTAACCTCTTCTTTAAACTTCTCTAAAAGTTCTTCTTTAACTTTAGGCATCTCATCTAAGTTTCTAAAACCAAAGTGTCTTAAGAAGTCATTTGTTGTGCCAAATAATATAGGCCTTCCAATAACATTAAGCCTACCAACTTCCTCAATAAGTCCATATTCTAATAGACGGCTTATGGCATGTTCACACCTTACCCCTCTAATATCTTCAATTTGCGTTCTTGTAATCGGCTGCGAATACGCAACAATTGCTAATGTTTCAATTAAGGCTTGTGTCAATAAATGCCTTACAGGCTTTTGCCTAAACTGCTGAATAATATTTAAGTGCTTTGGTGCAGTACACATTTGGTAGCCATCATCTACTTCTATAATTTCAAGTCCGCCGTTACTTTCTTTGTAACTCTCATTGAGCCTATGAACTGCTAGATTAATATTAATCTCTTCCACATCACAAAGTTCACAAAGCCTTCTTAAAGGAATAATGTCTCCTGAATAAAAGAGTAGCGCCTCAATGCTACTTTCAAGATCTGTTTTAATCACCCTCTGGTCCTCCTACAATAATAATGTCCCCCTTTGGGTCCTCCTGTGTAATCATTACTTGCTTTTTATGAATAAGTTCTAAAAGCGCCATAAATGTTACAATAAGCTCAATCTTAGGCATATTTTTCGAACAAATTGTAAAGAAAGTGGTTCTGCCATTTAAAGCAATTAAATTAGTGATATATATACTCTTCTGCTCAATGGTATACGTATCTTTCTTTAAAATATTATGGTCAATTTTACGTTCAGACTTCGTCTTATTTTCCCACTCTTTTTGCCTCATAAGTTCATTAAAGGTATCATAAAGCTGATTAAGGGTAAGCCTATCTAAAATACCACTGTAATCTGGCTCATAATCTGGTAAATCCAGATGTGCCATGCGGTTTCTAAAACAGTAACGATCTGTATCCACTTGACATTCACTAAGTTTTTCAGATACATACTTTACCTTTTTATATTCAATAAGTTTTCTTACTAATTCTTCTCGTGGATCTTCCTCTTCTTCCTCTGCTTTAGGATGCTTAGGTAGTAACATCCTCGACTTAATATATAAAAGCGTTGCCGCCATCACTATAAACTCACTCATTTGTTCCATTTCAACTTCTTTAGCATCTTCTAAATATGCCATATATTGATCCGTAATAGATGATATTTCAATATCATAAATACTCATCTTATTTTTTTCAATTAAGTGTAGCAATAAATCCAGCGGGCCCTCAAAGTCTTGTAATTTAAAAGTTACAGACATTTTCTCCCTCCTGTCAAATGATATATATATAAGTGTATCCGCTTACTAGAATTTATGCAAGTATTTATGGATATATTGTTAGAGATTGTCTTTTTATAAGTCATCTCCACGAAGTCTGTATGTAAATGAGCCTATCACAAAATTAACTTTTGACAGACTCATTTAATTTATGATACTATATTTAATTCTTTTCTTTAGACACTCTAAAGAATCGTTTTGCCATATATGGTAACATTTGTTTAAGTGTTGCTTTATCCATATCACTGGCTGCTACAATATTACCTTCACCTACTGTTTCTCCTCCTAAATAATAAGTAACACTACCCACTACATCACCTTTTTTAACGGGTGCAATCACAGGATTTCTTGTATAAGCAATTTCGTAGGTAAGTTCTGCATTACTACCACCTTTAGGTACTACGAATCCTTTAGTCTCATCTGTAGCTACATCCAATGTTTCTGCTGTACCTTTTTTAATTGGGACACTACCAATAATTGTTCCCATTTCTGGTCCCATTTTCACTTTATAGTTAGCAAAACCATAATCTAGTAGCTGCGCCGCTTCTCTAAAACGAATTTTACCATCTTGGGCGCCCATGATAACAGCAATAAGCCCCATATTATCCCTCGTGGCTGTAGCACTTACACAGTGCTTAGCTTCTGGTGTGTAACCTGTCTTAAGACCTGTAATACCACTGTACCATTTAAGCATTTTATTGGTATTAGAAAGTACAAACTCAGATTCACCCCGTCTTGTACGATGCACAATAGAGTCCATCCAAGTAGTTACAACCTTTGTTATCTCAGGATAATTCTTTACAAGTTCTCTTGACATGATAGCAATGTCTCTTGCTGTAGATACATGTCCTTCTACATGTAAACCACAGGCATTTTTAAAGACAGTATTATTCATACCGAGCTCTTTAGCCTTATCATTCATCATCTGAACAAATTGTTCTTCACTTCCTGCTACATATTCACTCATAGCAACAGCTGCATCATTAGCAGAAGCTATACAAATACATTTAACAAGATCACGAACCGTCTGTTCTTCTCCTGGTTCCATAAATACCTGTGAGCCACCCATATGAGCTGCATGCTCACTAATTGTAACTGTATCATCCCAGTTAATTTTACCTTGTGCAATAGCCTCATTAATAAGCAATAAGGTCATAATTTTTGTAATACTAGCTGGTGGATAAGGGGTATCTGCTTCCTTTTCAAGTAATACCTTTCCGCTAGACTCTTCCATCAATATATAACTTCTTGCTGTTTCAGCCATTGTGCTACTTGTTTTTTGCTCACTACTTGCAGGTGCTGCAAAAACCTGAGAAAAGACAAGAAGCACAGTTAATACCCAAATAAGTAACGACCTTCTCATAAGTCTCCTCCTTGTATCTTTTGCTTCTAGTATTTGTTATTTGAGGCAAATTATACTTCGAACGATTATTATGAAAAGGTCGTTTAGTCATATATTATTTCATTAGTCAATTAAGTCATATATAAGTGTATTTTTAGAAACTACCTCTGTGCTCACTGTATAAGCTTCCACAAGTGTACGTGTAGCTTCTTCTAAGCGACGGTCATCATTGTAATAAAGTGTTGCCACTGGTTCATTTGGTGTAACTGTATCGCCGATCTTCTTATGAATAATAAGCCCTACACCTAAATCAATGCTACTTTCTTTTGTTTCACGACCTGCTCCAAGAAGTAAAGCTGTCTTACCTACTTCTTCTGCATCAATAGTCTTTACATAACCCGTTTGTTTTAAATAAATGGGTCTTGTATGTGCTGAACCTGGTAATAAACTATAATCATCGATTGCTGCAATATTTCCACCTTGTAATCCAATCCATTCTTTTAGCTTTTCTACTGCTTTACCATTTGCAAACATTTCTTTAATCCTATCTTCAGCTTCTGCTATTGTATCGCATACTTTAGCAAGTACAAGCATACGACTACCTAAAGTAATTGTAAGCTGTGTTAAATCTTCAGGTCCATTTCCTTTAAGTGTCTCAATTGCTTCAATAATCTCCAAAGCATTTCCTACTGCAAATCCAAGTGGTTGACTCATATCAGAAACTACAGCAACTGTATTTCTACCAACATGTTTACCGATATCAACCATTGCTTTACCTAATGCTTTAGCATCTTCAAGATTTTTCATAAAGGCACCACTACCACACTTAACATCTAATACGATAGCTTCTGCTCCTGATGCTATCTTCTTAGACATAATAGAACTTGCAATAAGAGCAATATGGTCTACTGTAGCTGTAACATCTCTTAAAGCATAAAGCTTCTTATCCGCTGGTGCTAAATCTCCACTTTGACCTACTACAGCAATACCATGTTTATTGACATTATCCATAAATTGTTCTTCTGAAAGTTCTACTTTAAAGCCATCAAAAGATTCAAGTTTATCTACTGTTCCACCTGTATGACCAAGCCCACGACCTGACATCTTTGCAACCTTTACACCAGCTGCTGCTACAAGAGGTGCAAGTACGATTGTTGTTTTGTCTCCCACACCTCCTGTACTGTGTTTATCTACCTTTATACCTTCAATACCTGATAAGTCAATAGTATCCCCACTATTAGCCATTGCCATTGTAAACTGTGCTGTTTCTTCAAGGCTCATACCTTGAAAATAAATCGCCATCAAAAGAGCAGACACCTGATAGTCTGGAATTTCTCCTGCTGTATAACCATTCACTACAAAATCAATCTCTTGTTTTGTTAAAGTCTTTCCTCTTTTTTTGTGTTCGATAATATCATACATTCTCATAGCCCAATTCTCCTATCCATCTTACTACTTATTTCGTAACTGCTTGTAAAAAACTTGTCCCAATTGGAAGTTTTGGAAGCTCAAACATTTCACAAAGTGTTTGGCCAATATCTGCAAAGCTATCACGTGTGCCTAAATTCACACCTGCTTTTACTTTATCGCCAATCACAAGAAGTGGTACATATTCTCTTGTATGGTCACTACCTGGAGCTGTTGGATCACATCCATGATCTGCTGTAATGATTAATACATCATCTTCTGTCATAGCATCTACAATATCTTTTAAACGTTTGTCAAAAGCTTCTAACCCTTCACCGTAGCTTTGTGGATCTCTGCGGTGTCCCCATTTCATATCAAAGTCTACTAAATTAGTGAAAATAAGTCCTTCTGAGTGCTTTTTCATAAAGTCTAATGTAACATCTACACCATTCATATTGTCTTTTGTATGAATAGCTTCTGTAATTCCCTGACCATTGAAAATGTCTTCAATTTTACCGACTGCATAAACTGGTACGCCTTTTTCCTTGCAGTATGTGAGTAAGTTTGGTGCTGGTGGGGCAATTGCATAATCACGACGATTTGCTGTACGCGCAAAATTACCAGGTGTTCCTAAGAATGGTCTTGCAATAACACGTGCCACTTCATGTCTACCTGTTAATAATGCCCTTGCAATTTCACACATTTTATATAATTCTTCTACAGAAATAATTTCTTCATGTGCCGCAATTTGGAATACACTATCTGCAGATGTATAAATGATAGGATATCCTGTTTTCATATGTTCCTCACCAAGCTCATCTAAAATAGCTGTTCCTGATGCTGGACAATTTCCAAGTGTTTTTCTGCCGATTTGTTCTTCAAAAGGTTTCATAATTTCTTCTGGAAAACCATTTGGATAAGTAGGAAAGGCTTCTTTTGTATAAACACCTACCATTTCCCAGTGCCCTGTTGTTGTATCTTTTCCTTGTGAAAGTTCTCCAAGTCTTGCAAAAGCACCTTGTGGTTTCTCACTTTTTGGAAGTACTTCAATACCATCAATATTACCAAGCCCGAAGCTTACCATATTAGTAAGATCTAATGACTTACAATGTGTATATGTGTGAGATAAAGTATTTACCGCTCCATCTCCAAATGCATTTGAATCAGGCATTGCTCCAATTCCTACGCTGTCTAAGACTATCCATATTGCTCTTTTCATCTTTTACACCTTCCTAATTCATAAAATTTATATGCTTATAGATCCTGATGTTTCAATAAGTAGCTTTACGCTTATACTTATTGTACCATAATCTAGCAAATATTTCATAATGATTTGTAGTTTATGTTAACTAATTATTTTCTATTATCCCTATAAGTATGTCACAGCTATCATCTTCTATTCATTCACTCTCTATGAAGTATTTTTTCTCTCTGAAACCGCCTCATAAAAAGCCTATAAAAACAAAAAAATAAGTGACCGCCTGTGTCACTTATTTTTGAGTTATGCTCTAGGATGTGCTTTATTATATACATTAATAAGCTCTTCAGTTTCTTCATTAAGATGCATATACATCTGCGTTGTAGAAATATCTGAATGTCCTAACATCTGCTGTACAGACTTAAGATTTGCACCATTTTGAACAAGATGTGCTGCAAAAGAATGTCTAAGCATATGTGGTGTAATTTCACCTTGAATATTTGCGTTCTTTGCATAAGTTTTAAGTATCTTCCAGAAACCTTGTCTTGTCATAGGATAACCATTACAGTTTACAAACAACGTTTGATCTGCAATATTTCTGACAAGTATATGGCGTACATTTGCCAAATAATTGTGAAGTGCTGATACAGCTGACTTCCCAATAGGGATTGTTCTCTCATGCTGCTCATCACGACATATAATATAACCTTGTTGAAGATTAATATCTGTGACACGTAGTGATATGAGTTCCGATACCCTAATGCCTGTAGCATATAATAGCTCTAACATAGCACGGTCACGAATACCCTTTGTATCATGAACATTAGGTTGTTCTAATAAAGTACAAATCTGAGTTTGACTTAAAACCTTAGGTGGTTTCTTTTCAATCTTAGGTAGTGCAATCATACGTGCTGGATTTTGAACAAGTAACTCCTCTTTAACAAGATACTGACAAAAAGCACGAATAGAAGCAAGCGTTCGGGATATTGTTGCAGTTGACTTGCCTTTTTCCTTCAATTGATTTAAATAAGCATCAATCTTCTTATCTGTGAGCATAGAAACTTGGGTACTTTTTTCTTCTTCCATATATTTCTCAAAATATCTTAAGTCCCTCTCATAAGATTGAATTGTATTGCTAGAAGCACGCTTCACATGTTCTAAGTAATATAAAAATGATGTAATATACTCCTCCATAACAATTCCCCTTTTTAAACCGACATAATATTGCTAAAATTTATATTGATTATATTATAACTAAAATGACTTTTCATGTCTATATTATTTCATTTTTATATACTTTTTTGTATTTTTATCAAAATCTTATCCCGTATTTAAAGATGATTTTGGTAAGTTTACCTATGGATTTTTAGTCAAATAAGTTAAATATGTATTTTTATTCACTCTTATGATTATTTATCTACCAAACTGCCTAAAACGTGCATAACGTTCCTTCACTAAAGTTTCCTTACTTTTCGTCTTTAATAACTTAATTTCTTCAATGAGATATTCCTCCAAGTTTTCTGCAGCTAATTCTTTTTCTTTATGAGCGCCTCCACCAGGTTCATCAATTATGGCATCAATTACACCATAGCGACGGAGGTCTGTAGCTGTAAGTTTCATCGTTTCTGCCGCTTCTTCTGCACGAGAACTATCTTTCCAAAGAATACTTGCAAAGCCTTCAGGTGATAAAATAGAATAAGTTGTATTTTGTTGCATAAAAACTCGGTCAGCTACACCAATTGCTAGTGCACCACCACTTCCACCTTCACCAATAACACCCGCAATAATAGGTACCTTCAGACTTGCCATTTCCATTAGATTTACAGCTATGGCTGTCCCTTGTCCACGCTCTTCAGCCCCTACGCCACAATAGGCTCCTGGTGTATCAATAAAACATACAATTGGCCTATTAAACTTCTCTGCTTGTTTCATTAAACGTAATGCTTTGCGATATCCCTCTGGGTGAGTCATTCCAAAGTTACAATCAACATTTTCTTGCAAATTGCTACCTTTATTATGTGCAATAATTGTGACTTCCATTCCACCAATTTTGCCAATACCTCCAATCAAGGCCGGATCATCTCTATATAATCTGTCCCCATGTAATTCAATAAAATCTGTTACAAAACTATCAATATAATAACGGCTACGTGGCCTTTCAATTTTTCTTGCAATTTTAACACGTTCCCAAGCTGATTCCTTACTACGAATTGCTGGAATAAGCTTACTTTGTTTTTCACCCATAATACTTTGTAGCTTCCCTCTAACACTTTCTCCTAATGAAACCTTTTGCGTATGGTGTAATTTTAATATTTGTGCTAGAGTTGCCTTCAATTCTTCTCTTCCTACAATTTTATCAATCATGCCATGTTCTAATAAAAATTCTGCATGTTGAAATGTATCTGGAAGCTTTTCTCCTATAGTTTGCTCAATAACACGCCTTCCTGCAAAACCAATTAATGCGCCCGGCTCTGCTAAAATAATATCACCTAATGTGGCGAAACTAGCTGTTACCCCTCCTGTTGTAGGGTCCGTAAGCACACTTATATATAAAAGCTTAGCTTCATTATGTCTAGCTAATGCTGCACTTGTTTTTGCCATCTGCATTAGTGAAAAAATACCTTCTTGCATTCTAGCACCACCTGAAGCGGTAAAAATAATAACTGGTAATTTATGTTGCGTTGCATATTCAATACCAGATGTAATCTTTTCACCTACAACACTTCCCATACTCCCCATCATAAAACGAGCATCCATTACCATTACAATAGCTTCTTCACCTTCAATATTCCCTTTTGCTACTACTACCGCTTCTTTCTCATGCGTTTTCTCTTCATAATTCTTTATCTTTTCTTCATACCCCTGAAAGTCTAATGGATTTTTAGTTGTAATATCTTTATATAATTCTACATACCTTCCATCATCCAATACCATTTTTAGACGTTGGCGTGGTGATAATTTTGGTAAAGTCTCCATAGAAAATCCCCCCTAATAATTATTTTACTTTTCAAATTACTTTATAATTATAATATATTTCATGAATATTTCCAATACATAAAACCAGTTTATTTTGAATATCTTAATATTTTTTCCAATAAAAAACAGTACATCTAATCATTTTAGATGTACTGTTTTTTATTCTATATTTCTTGTGGTAATACCTTATTAAGTACAATGCCAATTAACGCTGCAATAGCTAAACCTGATATTGTAATACTACCAACAATAGCAATACTGTCCACACCAATCCCTACTACAAGAATAATAGCTGCAATCATTAAATTACGACTATGTGAGAAGTCTAACTTAGCATCTACTAACGTTCTTACTCCTACACTAGAAATCATTCCGAAAAGAATAATACTCACGCCACCTTTAATAGGATCCGGGATTGTTTGAATAGCAGCTGTAAACTTACCACATAAACTGAGTAAAATTGCAAAACAAGCTGCGATACGAATAATCTGAGGATTATATACCTTAGTTACTGCTAATACGCCTGTATTTTCACCATATGTAGTATTAGCAGGACCCCCTATTAAACCAGCTACTGCTGTTGCTACACCATCGCCTAGAAGTGTACGATGTATACCTGGGTTTTCAAAGAAATTCTTACCTACTACTGCACCATTTGTTGTAATATCTCCTATATGCTCAATAAATACTACTAAAGCAATTGGTGCAATCCCTATAATAGCTTCCCACGAGAATGTCGGCATTGTAAGTAATGTTTTTTGACCTAGTGGTGAAAAACCAATCCATGAAGCTTCACGAATAGCTGTTGTATCTACCTCTCCTAGTAAAAATGCCACAACATAACCCACAAATACAGCTACTAAAATAGGTACCATTTTAAAGAACCCTTTTGCAAAAATAGAAACAACAATCATTGTAATCACTACTACTGCTGCAATCAAAAGCCACTTTAAGTTTATTTGATACATCCCTGTTGCTGTTTGGAAAGTATCTGCTGCCACATTATAGCCATTTGCACTTAAAAGACTTACCATTTGTGCTGCATTAGGGTCTTCTGACATAATTGGCGCATAACCAATCATCTGTAAAGCTGTTGGACTTAAGCGAAGACCAATCACCATAATAATCGGTCCTACGATAATAGGCGGGAAAAAGGATTCAATGACCTCTACGCCTACGAATTTAATAACGAGTGCAATACACATATAGACCATACCAGTAGCAATTATTCCGCCCTTTACTGCACCAATGCCATGTGCACTTAGCGACATACTAATAGCTGTAATAAAAGCAAAGCTTGAACCTAAAAATACTGGCACGATACCTTTCGTTACACTATGAAATAAAAGCGTTCCTATCCCTGCACAAAGTAATGCAATCCCTGGGTCCATGCCTGTTAAAAGTGGCACAAGTACAGTTGCTCCAAACATGGCTAATACATGTTGAAGGCCTAAAATAAGCTTCTTACCAGTTGTAATCTCTGTCATACTAATTTCCTTCTTTCATTTCTAGTAATACGATATTCTCTCCATCTGTTTCTTCAATATGCACACGCACAATTTCTCTTTTTGACGTTGGGATATTTTTCCCCACAAAGTCTGGACGAATAGGCACTTCTCTATGCCCACGGTCAATAAGTGCTGCGAGCTTAATATGACTTGGTCTACCAATATCCATTAAAGCATCCATAGCCGCTCTTACTGTACGCCCTGTATAAATTACATCATCTACTAGAACCACACTTTTTCCATTAATAATTGTATTCAGCTTTGGGTCTCCCATGACAGGTTGCTCAAATTTCTTTTCTAAATCATCACGATAAAATGTAATATTAATTTTCTCTACAGGTACTTCTACGTTCTCAATCATTTTGATTTTTTCAGCTAATCTATGTGCAAGAGGCACACCTCTTGTCTCAATTCCCACAAGTACCATATCCATTGCACCTTTATTAGCTTCGATAATCTCATGGGCTATACGTGTTAACGCACGATTAATAGCTGCTTCATCTAATAACACTTTTATTTCACTCATCTTTTCACCTTCCTATTTTATTTCCTAACAAAAAAAGGCTTCTGCAGTGCAGAAGCCTTAGATATACATTGTTATATAATCAGTTATAAATGCTTACATACATTTAAAGCCATCCTAAGTCAGATGGACTAAAAATAAATGCTATAACTATTTATTTTAAGCCGTTGTATATCCTTACTAGCCTCTCGGACTACTTTAAAGGAACATAGTTTCATTTATTATCTCATAGTTTGCGAAGTTTGTCAATTACAGTCTGAAAATAAGGTGGTAGTTCACTTTCAAAGTACATTTCCTCTCCTGTAATAGGATGTTTAAAACCTAGTACCTTAGCATGTAACATTTGACCTGTTAAACCAAACATGGTTTTAGCTGGACCATATACAGGATCTCCTAATAAAGGATGCCCAATATGTTTCATATGCACACGAATTTGATGGGTACGCCCTGTATAAAGTGTAAGTTCCACAAGGGAAAAGTTTTTAAAAGTTTCAAGCACGCGATACTCTGTCTTTGCATAACGTCCACCTTGTACAATAGCCATCTTTTTACGATCTTGAGGCGATCTTGCAATAGGCTGTTCAATAAAGCCATGTTCCTGCTTTAATTTACCATATACAATAGCTTGATACTTTCTGGTAATATGATGGTCTTTTAAAAGTTCCGATAATCCTAAATAAGCGCGATCATTTTTAGCAATCATTAAAAGACCTGATGTATCTTTATCAATACGATGTACAATACCTGGCCTAATCTCACCATTAATGCCTGAAAGCCCTTCTTTACAATGATATAAAAGCGCATTTACAAGTGTACCTGTATAATTACCTGGTGCAGGATGAACTACCATATTTTGTGGCTTATTCACAATAAGTAAATCTTTATCTTCATAAACAATATCTATAGGGATGTTTTCGGCTACAATATCTACTTCTACAGGTGCTGCAATAGTGATTTCAATTTCATCTCCTTGCTTTACCTGATACTTATTATTAACCACTTTACCATTTACTAATACAGCACCATTTTCAATTTGTTTTTGAATAAAGGATCTTGTATATTCTGTTAAACTTGCTGCTAAGTATTTATCTAAACGTGTGCCTATTTCATCTTGCACTACAATTGTCATTTGTTCTTCCATTTATGCCTTCTCTTTCTTTCTCTCTTCTTCTAACTCACCAAATATCATAGCTATAACTAAAAGACATACACCTACTACAACTAAAATATCTGCTACATTAAATACAGGGAAATTAATTAACTTAAAATACAAAAAGTCTCTTACATAATTTAAGAAGACTCTATCTATAAGATTCCCAATTGCACCGCTTATAATCAGTACAAAAGAAACTTTGCTCCAGTTTCCCCAAAAAGTCTTTGGCAATTTACGATAGTAAACTAACATCCCAATAATGATTAGTGTTGTAATCACAATAAGAAAGACTTGCTTACCGCCTAACATGCCAAAAGCAGCACCTGTATTTTTTACATATTGTAAATGAAACACACCGTTCCAAATAGGAATATCTCTGCCGCCACTGAGTGCTGCCGTTGCCCAAACCTTTGTTATTTGATCAAGCCCGATAAGTCCAAGCACAATAAGTCCAATTATAATATACATTATTCGTACTCCTTTATTTGATAAACTTAGAAAAAACGTGCTATAGGCACGTTTTTTCTATAAATAATATAGCATTTATAACTTCTTCTTTTGTAACATCTGTTACAATCGTTGCATCACCAATAGCCTTTAATAAAATAAATGAAATTTTACCATAAGCCATCTTTTTATCATAACTCATTTGTTCCCATACTGCATTTATATCAAAATGTGGTATAGGTGATAATAATTTATAGCTTCTAAAAACATTTACAATACGTTCTACTGTTTGCTCTGTAATATAACCTCTTTGATAGCTTATATAAGCTGCCATACATGAGCCATATGCTACACATTGGCCATGAGACAATGTAAAGTCACTTAATGTCTCAATACTATGTCCTATTGTATGGCCTAAATTTAAAATCTTTCTAAGTCCCAATTCTTTTAAATCAGCTTCAATTACGCTGCATTTGACAAGACAAGATTCATAGGTCATCTCTTCAAGTATTTCATCCTCTTTATTTAAAAGCTTATCTACATTTTGTTCAAGTAAATCAAAAAGCCTTTCACTTCTGATAAGACCATGCTTAATAACTTCTGCAAGGCCACCTGTAAATTCACTTTCAGGTAAGGACCTTAAAGTAGTTAAATTACTATAAACAAGTAATGGATTATAAAAAGCACCTACCATATTTTTATGCGCTAAATAATCAACACCTGTTTTTCCTCCCATACTACTGTCATTTTGTGATACAGTCGTTGTTGGTACTTGAACAAACTTAATACCCCTCATATAGCTAGACGCTACAAAGCCTGCCATATCTCCTACAACGCCGCCACCTAATGCAACAATTAGACCACTTCGATCCATATTATGTGCGACTAATGTGTCATAAATCTGTGTAATTGTCGTAAGATTTTTAGAGGCTTCTCCTGCTTTATATGCATGTACAAAAGTATTTGCTATACGCATGCATATATTTTGTACTTCGTTTAAATATAATGCTTCTACATTTGTATCTGTAATAATACAAATCTGACTAGGTTTACAAACTGCTTTTATTTCTTCTTCTAACAAATCAAAATTTTGATGGAGTAAGATTTTATAAGGTCTATTTGTAACAGCATCTATTTGTCTCATGCAAGTTCCTCTTCTTTTACAGGAACATACTCTTTCGTATATTCCCTTTCTTTTTCTTCACCTTCTAATGGCTTAAACTCATCTGCACTCATCTCTGGCTCATCTTCGATATGATCAAATGCTTTAAGCATTTCTTCATTAAAAGGTTTCATTTGATTATCGCCTTGTTCTAAAAGTTCCATTTGAGATTGTAATAATTGTTTAAATTGACCTTTGTATGCTAAATACTGTCTTCTTAACTCATCACTTTTTTGACCTAGTTCAAAAGCTTCTTGTCTACCTTGTTCAATAATACGACTTACCCTTTCTTCTGCAAGGGCTGTCATTTTTTCTGCACGTGCTTCAGCATCACGTTTAAGTTGTTCTGCTTTTTCATGGGCATTTGTTTTTGTCTCTTGTGCTGTTTTATCAGCTAGTACAAGTACATTTTGAATTGTAGATTCCATTGTACGGTAATATTGTACACTCTCGTTAAGTACATTCACTTTATCTTTAAGTGTATAATTTTCATTAATAAGTTCTTGATATGATTGTAAAATTAAATCTAAGAACTCATTTACTTCATCAATATTATATCCGCCTAATTTGCTTTTTTTAAATTCTTTATTTTGAATGTCGACTGGTGATAACATGTCCTAGTCCCCCCTATATATACTTATCAATTACAACGCGTAGTTTCTCTTTTTTACTCATTCCAAGTGTAGGGCCTATTTTGATTTTCCCATACCCTCTTAGGGTGACACTATCGCCTTCTTTTACTGAATAACTGGCTGATACGCTTACACCATTGCATTTAGCCTTATCAGCAGCAATCAATTTTGCCGCCGTAGTTCTAGAAATACCAAAGCCTGCTGCAATAATGGTATCTAACCTTAAAGATGCAACTGTAACCTGTAATGTTTTTATATTCGGTGATTCTGGCACAATTTCATCAAAACTAATTTCTGAAAGCATAATATTTTGATAACGGCCTATACTTACTAGCGTACAACTAACATAATCTGCCATTTGTGCCTCTAAAATCACATAAGCCCCAAAAGGGGCTAAAATAATATCGCCAATTGATTCTCTTACTATACCTAACCCCAAAAGTGCCCCTAAAAAATCTCTATGCGTAAGTGCTTTACCAATACCTGTCTTCACTTCGATTTTAAGACATCTCATGGGCCATTCTTCTCTTGCAAGTTCATAAGGTGTAATGCCCATCATCTGTCTCTCGGCACCTTCGTAGCCACCAAAGTAAAAAATCATATGGTTTGGCACAAATCCTCCATATTGCTTGAGCATTTGTGCCATCCAATCTTTATTATAAAAATCCGTAAAAAAAGCTCTATTTTGATGTTCTGCTTTATGCAAGTATTCAAAGAAGCTTTTCATAAAAAGCTTCTCTTGCATGTCAGAAGTGACTATATTTCGGCTCATCTTAGATAGTAGGTGGAAATACGCTTCTTTGTTTAAGCTTTTCTGGATTTACATTTACATGTTCTGGTGCAAAGATAAAGATATTATCTGTTACCTTTTCTACTGTTCCATTTAATGCACAACAAGCACCTGTTAAAAAGTCTACTGCTCTTTGCATTTCATGAGGTACTAATTTTTCCATGTTGACAATAATTGGTTTTTTGTTTTTGATATAGCCACAGATTTCTCCTGTCATATCATAGCTTAGCATTGTGAAATTTAATAGTTCCATTTTATTAACTGCCCCTAAACTTACAACTTTAGGTTGTGGAAGTGGTGTAGGATGTACAACGGGTCTACTTGCAGGCTCGTGTTTTCTCTCTACCTCTTCCATCTCCTCCATTTCTTCTTCATCATATTCATCTTCCGGTGAAAACATGTTTTTAAATTTGGACATAAAATTACTCATAAAATTGCCTCCTCAAATTTTTATCTTTTTGTATAGTCTCTATAACCAAAAATAGCTGTCCCGATACGCACATGTGTTGCACCCTCTTCAACCGCTACCTCGAAGTCGTTACTCATGCCCATTGATAAGACGTTCATACTTATATTATCAAACTTTTGCTTTTGTATGTCAACTGATAAATCATAAAGTTTCCTAAATATGGTTCTATTTTCTTCAGCATCTTCCACAAAAGGCGCTACCGTCATCAAGCCTTCTACCTTTACATGAGGAAGCTTAGAAATCTCTGAAACAAGTGGTAGTACTTCATCTATGTGCAATCCATGTTTTGAAACTTCTTCTCCTACATTAACTTCAAGTAAAATTTTTGTCACCACATTATGTTTAGCTGATTGCTTCTCAATTTCCTGGGCAAGTTTTAAACTGTCTACAGAATGAATAAGTTTTGTTTTGCCTACAACATATTTAACTTTATTTGTTTGCAGATGACCAATAAGATGCCAATTAACTGGTGACTCAATCACTTCAACTTTTCCCATTAATTCCTGCACCTTATTTTCACCAAAATCTGTACATCCATAGCTTATAGCTTTTTCAATATCACTTGCTGGATAAGTTTTTGAAACAGCAATTAATGTTACATCCTCTGGCTCTCTCCCCGCTCTTTTTGCTGCCTCTGCAATACGCATACGAATATTTTCTAAGTTTTCCTTCATCATTATTTATCACCTACTCATTTTTAATAGTCATATCTTCTAGAAGCTGATCCATCTTAATATTTTTTGGATTTGAAATAATCTTATCTTTTTCTTTAAGCTGACTGCTACCATTATTTCTTATAAGTGCATAATCTTCATTTTGTACATAAATATCTATCTTTTTAAATTGTGCAATCTTACCATTAATAACATAAACACCTTGCGCAGTCTCAAATTCTTCTATCGTATAAATACCACCACTTACAGGATTAATTAGTTTACTTCCTACAGTCAGTCCACTTAGATTTCCTACATCCTGTAAAATATACATCATATCTTGTTGTTCACTTTGTGGTTTTATTTCTATAAACTCGACCACCTCACCATTTTTGCGTTGTACACCTACTTTATTATCCTTTTCAATCTTATATTCTACAGGAATTTTAAGTAAACGCTGTTCTACAATAGCTTGAAGTGGTATCTTTAAGCCACTCTCATTTTTGTTACCAATGCTAAATTGAACTTGACGCATTGTAAGGAACTGTCCTATTTGCTCCTGTGTCTTGAACACTAGACGTAATCTAT
This sequence comes from Cellulosilyticum sp., assembly GCF_982396655.1. Lineage (NCBI taxonomy): Bacteria > Bacillati > Bacillota > Clostridia > Lachnospirales > Cellulosilyticaceae > Cellulosilyticum > Cellulosilyticum sp. The sequence continues at coordinate 76,419 of NZ_CEVXFV010000003.1, forward strand.
TATTTTCTTCTACCTTAGATACTAAAGTAAAATTAATCTCACCCTCATTTAATGTTTCAAAACTTAAAGCATAGTTTTGTCCTTCCGTAAATGCCTCTCCTTTTTTAAGATCTACATAACTTACGATATACCATGTATTATCTAAAACAAGTTTATAGACGGGATCATCTTTTTCAACATAAGTGGTTACTAAATTTTCTGAAGATGTTTTCTTGAAAATCTTATTATAAGTACTATAATCTAAGGTCTCAATCGCCTCATAATTTAATGCCTCTTGACCATCCATCTTATATGAAATGATACCAGATTCTGGTGTTTTCTGGACACTCTTATATTTTTCTAAATTACTTGCAATATTATTCGCTTTTTCACCCACACTTGTATTCAATGCATCTTGTTCTTTAGTGTATAATGCCGTCAAATCCTTGACATTATCATCTAATTGTCCTCTTAAAGTATAAATGTAGTCTGTTGTAAGTGCATTAATATTCTTATAATACTCTTCCATCTTACTTTCAAAGTCATCAGCTAACACAGAAGCTTCATCCTGATAGTAGGAAATATCCTTTCGCTTATCTGCAGCATTAAAAATCTGTGAGTCAACTTGTTCTTTCTCTGTTTCTGCTTCTGCTAAATGTGTTTCATCTGATACAACAGCATATACAATCCCTTCTTTTTTAATTTTCTCCCCTTCTGCCATGTTATACTGAATTGTACCTGTTACCTCACTGTTATAAACCTTCTCAGTACGTATCACAATCCCTTCATAGTCTTCAGACATATCCAATGTCCCAGTATTAACAATCTGTGTTGAAACTTCTGGTTTCGTAAAAACTTCTTTGATCTTTAAAATCCCCCATACACATATTGTTGTCATCAGCATAACTAAAATCAGCTTTCTTCTAAAACGCTTTTGTCTTCTTTTTCGATTTCTTTCAATTTGTGATTTAGAAAGTTTATTACGATGCTGTAACTGCTTTCTACGTGCATCAGGTGACGATGTATACCCCTCCTCATAAGCACCATAGTCATTGTATGTTTTTTTCTTCACATAAGCCTTTTTAGAAGTTGTCTGCTTTTTTGAGACCTTTTTAGGTGCTACTTCTTTTGCTGTTGAAGTCTTTTTACTACTTCCCGCATATGTAGATTTTTTCTTTTTAGGTGTAGTATTTCCTACGTCTGCATAGGGATTGAAATAAGTAGAGGTTTGTTTTTTGCTCACCACTTTTGTCTCTTTAGTTTTTTTCATATTGTCACTTCCAACTCTTTCCTCTTGAGCTTATTTTCATAGATTTCACATTTATACAATTTAGTTATTCATTATGTTTCAATAATGCGAAATCATTAAGAGAAACCAATTTGTGATATGTATATTTTAATTTTACAATTGGTTTTTCTATAGCTTGTAATTAGTAAGATTACTTATCTTTATCATAATATAATGGAATAAATAATCTTGCAAGTCTATCCCCCATAAATTTCATAAAAAAAAGGCACTACTGTGCCTTTTTAAAGTAAAATACAAATCAAACCGCCATTACCTTCATTAATAATCTTCTGTAACGTTTCTTGCAATTTCTGCTGTGCATCTTCTGGCATACGATATAATTTGTTTTGTAAACCTTCATTAACAAGTTCATGAAGTGACTTGCCAAAAATATTAGATTCCCAAAGTTTAGTTGGGTCAGTAGCAAAGTCATTTAATAGATTCGTAATTAAATCTTCACTTTGCTTTTCTGTCCCCACAATAGGTGAAACCTCTGTTTGAATATTGGCTCTTATAATATGATAACTTGGTGCACTCGCCTTTAATTTCACACCAAAACGATTACCCTGTTTAATAATTTCAGGTTCTTCCAATTTAAGTTCTTCAAAGATTGGGCTGACAACACCATAGCCTTTCTCTTTGACTTCATTCATGGCATAAGCAACCTTATCATACTCTTTCTTTGTGCTTGCTAATTCTTTAATCAGACTCATCAATTCATAATCACCATGAATTTCTATACCCGTAGCCTCAGAAAGTACACGGTAGAATAACTCATCTGTTGTTGCTACATCTACTTTTACTACTCCTTCGCCAAGTTGAATCTTTTCAAGATAAACATTTTTAATAAAGTCTAATTCTCTAAAGTCACTAATTACATTTTTTACTTGCCTAATGTTTTCAAGATCATAAACATGTTCTTTTACGCAATCAATCCAAGCTTTCTTAACCCAGTGCTCATTATCTAGTGTTTCTACCCATTTAGGAAGCATAAACTGAATTTCATTAACTGGGAATTCATAAAGAATTTTTTCAAGTAAAGTATGAATGTCTTCTGTTTTCATTTGTGCAACATCCATAGGTATAACAGGGACATCATATTCTCTAGAAAGATTAGTTGTTTCTTCAATAACTTCACTATCAAATGGCTTTTTAGTATTATACACAATAATAAAAGGCTTACCTAACTTTTTAAGTTCATTAACTGCTCGTGTTTCTCCTTCTATATAACTATTACGTGAAATACCCGTGATAGAACCATCCGTTGTGACAACAATACCTATTGTAGAATGATCTGTAATAACTTTTTTTGTACCTACTTCTGCAGCTTGTGCAAATGGAATTTCTTCATCAAACCATGGTGTTTTTACCATACGTGGTGCATTGTTATAAAAGTGTCCTTCTGCCTCTGGGATAATATAGCCGACGCAATCAATCATTCTTACCTTTACTTCAAAGTCTCCGCCCACGGTAATTGCAACTGCTTCATTAGGAATAAACTTAGGTTCCGTTGTTGTAATCATCTTCCCATCGCCACTCTGTGGCAACTCATCTTGTGTACGTTCTTTGCTATGTTCATTTTTAATATTAGGAATAACCAGTGTTTCCATGAATCTTTTAATAAATGTTGACTTGCCGGTACGGACTGGACCTACAACTCCTATGTAGATATCCCCATTCGTCCTCTCAGAAATATCTTTGTAAATATCAAAATATTCCATTTCAAAGCCCTCCTCTTCCCTATAAATGTATGGGTACATTTATATATATTGTGAAACCCATACATATATGCGTAGTGCGGGCTATTTTTCAAAAAAAATAGTGCAAGGATTTTTATCCTTGCACTATTCTTTTTATTCATTCTTTTTATCACGCATCATGAGTGCATCAATTGTTTCTGCTACTGATGCTTTTTCAAATAAGGCTGCATAAATTGCATTAAGTATTGGCATTTCAACATCGTACTTTTTCATTAAAGCATAACCTGCTTTAGTCGTTGGTACACCTTCTACAACCATATTGACTTTTTCCATAGCCTCTTCAATTGTATAGCCTTGACCAAGTAATTCTCCTGCACGGCGATTACGGCTATGACCACTTGTACATGTTACAATAAGATCACCAATACCTGTAAGCCCTGCAAAAGTACTTGGCTTGCCACCCATGGCAATACCTAAACGTGCTATTTCAGTCATACCTCTTGTAATAAGGGCTGCCATAGTATTATCACCATATCCAATCCCTTCTACAATACCTGCTGCTAATGCTATGACATTTTTTAATGCACCACCAAGCTCAATTCCAATTAAATCTTCATTTGTATAAACACGGAAGTATTTATTCATAAATAAGTCTTGAATTTCAACTGCACTTTCCATGTGATTACTACTTACAACCACAGTTGTTGGAATATGTCTTGCTACTTCTTCTGCATGGCTAGGTCCTGAAAGCACGACAACATTATTTGGAAGTACATCCTCTATAACCTGTGAAAGTCGCATAAGGCTTTCTTCTTCAATCCCTTTAGAAACATTTACTACAATAGCTTTTTCAGGAATAAAAGGTGCCATAGCCTTAGCAGTTGTACGAATAGCTTTAGATGGTACAGCAATAATAGCTACATCCGCTGATTCTAAAGCTTGTCCCATATCTGTTGTAAAGGCTACCTCTAATGGAATTTTAATTCCTGGTAAGCAACGTTTATTTTCACGATGTTGTAATATATCATTTTTTTCTCTTTCATCATAGCACCAGAATGTCACCTTGTGACCTTCATCATTTAATAATAATCCTAGGGCAAGTCCCCAGCCACCTGCACCTATCACTGCAATATTTTTCATGTGCTACCCTCCAACCTTATTTTTTACTTGTTAGATTTAATTTTGACTCAGTACCTGTTAGTAAGCGTTTAATATTATCTTTATGTCTATAATAAGTAATTGCCATAATCACAAAACCAAGTACCATTGCTTCAATCCCACCTGGCTGACCACAATAAAATAAAATCAGCCAAAATGGGAATGTACCTGTTACTAATAATGAACTTAAAGAAACTATTTTTGTAATACCAAAGCATGTGAAGAAAGTAGCAGCTAAAATTAAAAACAACAGTGGATTTCCAATTCCAATAATAAGTCCAGCTGTAGCTGCAATTCCCTTTCCTCCTCGAAAACCAAAGAAAATTGGATAGCTATGTCCTAAAATAACACCTATACCTGCATATAAAGAAACCACAATACTAGGGATGTTATCACCGTTAAATAATAACCTTGCTATCAGCATTGCAATAAGTGTTTTTGCAATATCCATAAGAAGCACCATGGCTCCAGCTTTTTTTCCTAATACACGGACTGTATTAGTTGTTCCTGCATTCCCACTACCTTGCAAGCGAATATCAATACCTTTTAACTTACCTAATAATATAGCTGACTGTACACCGCCTAAAAGATATCCAATTACTAACGCCCCTAATCGATACATTGTTATTCTTTCGCCCCTTTTTCTCTAATGATGAATCTAACTGGTGTCCCTTTAAATCCAAAGGCTTCACGCATTTGATTTTCAATATAACGTTGGTAAGAAAAATGCATTAATTCTTTATCATTTACAAAGATAACAAAAGTAGGTGGTTTAATACTTACTTGTGTCATGTAGAAGATTTTAAGTGGTTTTCCTTTATCACTTGGTGGCTGATTCATTGCCATTGCTTCGTAAAGTACATCGTTAAGGATACCTGTACTAATACGTTGGCTTTGGTTTTGATGAATTGCAAAGATTGTTTCAAATAATTTTGGTACACGTTGTCCTGTTAACGCTGAAATAAACATTTGTGGTGCATATTGCATATAAGCAAGTTCATTTGTCAGTTCTTTTGCATATTGATTCATTGTTTTATCATTTTTTTCAATAGCATCCCATTTGTTTACAACAAGGATACAGCCTTTTCCTGCCTCGTGTGCCATCCCTGCAATTTTAGTATCTTGTTCAGTTACACCTTCTTCTGCACTAATAACGATAAGCACAACATCTGCACGCTCAATTGCTGCAAGGGTACGAATGATACTATATCTTTCAATATTTTCTTTGATTTTGCTTTTTCTTCTAATCCCTGCTGTATCAATTAACACATAATCTTGTCCATTAATTGTTACTTCTGTATCTACGCTATCACGTGTTGTTCCTGCGATATCACTTACAATAACACGTTCTTCGCCTACAATTCTATTTACTAATGAAGATTTCCCTACATTTGGTTTACCGATAATCGCTACTCGGATTTTATCATCTTCTTCTTCCTCTTCATTGGCTTGTGGGAAGTGACTTACAACCTCATCTAGCATATCTCCCATATTTAAAGCTTGTCCTGATGAAATAGGAATTGGTTCGCCAAGTCCTAAGTTGTAGAATTCATAAACACCCATTGTTTGATGTACCATATCATCTACTTTATTAACAACAAGTACAACTGGTTTATGAGATTTACGAAGCATATTTGCAACGTGTGTATCTGCATCTGTAAGACCTGTCTTAACGTCTACAAGGAAGATAATAACATCTGCTGATTCAATAGCTGCTTCAGCCTGTCTTCTCATTTGACTTAAAATAATATCTTTGCTATCTGGTTCAATACCACCTGTATCAATTAATGTAAATTTATGATTCAGCCATTCTACCTCTCCATAAATACGGTCTCTTGTTACACCAGGTGTATCATCTACAATTGACGTTTTCGTCTTTGTTAATCTATTAAATAAGGTAGACTTCCCTACATTAGGTCTCCCTATTACCGCCACAATTGGTTTACTCATTAATACTTCTCCTTTAATTCAATAATTTTTTGAACCCATTCATTACCCTCATTTGGTAATATTTCAATTGGAATGCCTAATTCCTTAGAAATCTGATCAACTGTATAGTCATCTAATAAAATAGGTTCTCCACTTTTTAGCATATTTTCAGCAAAACATAATACCTTGCCTAATGGTACGTCTTGTTTTAATGTACTGATAATATCCTGTCCTGTCAAGAGTCCTGTTACAGTGATATTTTCACCAAAGAAGTGGTTAACGACTGGATAAACATGTATTTTATAGTTTGGAAACTTTTTATTTACAAGGGCTACACAGTTTTTCATATAAGCATCTGTAATGCATCCGGTAACTAATGAAATTTCAAAACTTTCTTTGCTAGGTTCCATTTTTTCAAGTGCGCTTTTTAATTCATACTGGAACTTTGTAAGCATGCCAACACCATTATCTAATACTGGGAAATTTTCATATTCCTCATAACTTAAAAGTGGCTTCTTACCTGTCACATAAAATTCATCTGCGGCAAAGATAAAACGAGTACCCATTTTTTCTAAATAATATTTTTGCCACTTTTCTACAACCTCTACAACTCCTCTTGCCGACTCTTCATCAAAGCCTTCAAGCTGTGCAAGGCCATTTCTAAACTTAGAAATACCTACTGGTACCACCGTTAAAGATAAAATATGTGGGATAAACTGGCTTAAGTCTCTAACAGTCTGGTCAAGTACATCTCCATCATTTAAACCTTTGCAGAGTACAATTTGACCGTTTACCTCTATACCGGCATCTACAAGCTGCTTAATTTGTTCTAAGATTTTACCGGCAAAACGATTATTTAATAAATCCTTACGAACATCTGGATTGGTTGCATGAATAGATATATTAATCGGTGATAGACGATATTTCACAAGTCTATCAATATCATGCTGACTCATATTGGTAAGTGTAATATAGTTTCCATTTAAAAATGACATACGCCAGTCGTCATCTTTAAAATATACGGTTTCACGCATATTAGGAGGTAGCTGATCAATAAAGCAGAATTTACACTTATTGCGACATTTAATAAGATCATCCATCAAACTTGTTTCAAATACTAAGCCTAAATCTTCACCATAATCTTTATCAATCTCTAATACCCATTCTTCACCATCTGCCTTACGAATACATACATCAATAGCTTCATCTGCCATTAAATAACGATAATCAAATACATCTTGTATATTTTCTTTATTAATCCAAAGGAGCGTATCACCCGCTTCAATTTCTAATTCTTCTGCAATGCTTCCGGGTTCTACCTCCACAATTTTATGTTCTTTATATTTCAACTTCTACAACTCCTTAGTCTCTTAATGTCATAAAGGCACCTAAAGTCCCTCTATTTCCTTGTGTCTTACGATGTGAGAAGAAAATTTTATCATGGCAACATGTACAAACACCTGCTATCGTAACATTTTGCTCTAAAATACCACTTTCCATTAAAACGGCTTTATTACATGCCCATAAATCAATATGATATTTTTCACCGATTTCATCTTTACAAATAAAATCAGTTTGACCGAAAGTATCTAAAAATACCTCCGCCACTTCAGGACCTACTTCAAAGCAACATGCTCCAATAGATGGTCCAATTGCTACTTGTATTTCTTCTAATGGAATATTTTCTTCTTCATGCCAGATCTCTATCATCTTTTTCCCAATTTTACCTACGGTACCACGCCATCCAGCATGTGCCATTCCTATCATACCATATTTAGGCGCATAAAAAAACAGAGGGACACAATCTGCATAATGTGTCACAAGTGTAATGCCTTTTTCATTTGTATAAATCCCATCTATACTTTCCCACTGATTTGGCGTTATTATTCCATTGCCTTTTTCCTTAACCGTTACCTTGGCAATATTCGTCTCATGTACCTGCTTTGAGAGCACAATGCTTTCAAAAGGCACTTCTAGTACTTCACAGACATTTTTGTAATTTTGAATAACATTTTGAGTCTCATCGCCACGGTTAAATCCTAGATTAAGACTTTCTAAATGCCCTTTACTGACACCCCCAAATTTTGTTGTAAAACAATGCGCTAAATGGGCATCTTCTTCCCAGTTTGTAAAAACTAAATAAGTTAAATCCCCTTTTGTAATAAATTTAATTGAGCTTTCCATCTCTATTTCCTCCTAAAAAGCAGCTTCCACATGGGAAAGCTTTTCATCTAATATCTCAATCACATCAAATCTACAGTTAATTTCTGAATAATAATGCTGCCTTAAATACCATTTTGCACTACGTAAAATACGCTGCTTTTTATAATACGTCACAGCTTCACCTGGTGAGCCAAACGCCACCGTCTTACGATATTTAACCTCAATAAACACCAGCATATCGTAATCTTTAGCAATAATGTCTATTTCACCCAGCTTGCAGCGATAGTTCTTTTCTACTATACTATAACCTTTATCTATAAGATATGCAGTAGCCAAGTCTTCATACGCCTTTCCTACTGCTTTTTTATTTTGTTTTTCCATAAAGTTCATCCATATCTTTAACAAATAATAGTACTTTCGCGACCGCTTCATATAATTCCTCTGGAATCTGATCACCTACTTGTAACTTTGTTAAGATTGTGGCCATCTTTTGATCTTCATAAACAGGCACTTCACTTTTTTTTGCAGCTTCTATAATATTTTCCGCAACTTTTCCCTGTCCACTTGCTACGATGGTAGGCGCATTCATATCTGTATTATACGAAAGTGCGACAGCCTTTTTAATAGGTTGTTTTTTCATTTTAACCTCCTATATTCTAAAGTCCATATGACTTAACATACTTTCTTCAGATGTGTCAAATGTTTGAACTCTTTTTTCTTCTAACAATGAAAATTCAATTTCATCTAAATTAAATTGTATCTGTCCCATAACTTTCTTTAACGCTTTGACATGTGATTCAAGCAGCTGTAACATACGTTCCTCTTTTACCTTAAAATGTAACAGTAAACTTTTATTCTCTTGTCTCATATGTATTTCAATATTTTTAAGTTTTGGTAACTCTAAGGCTAAGACGATATATAAATGATTTTGATCACTTTTTCCTCTTTTTTTAGGTTTAAAGAAATAAAGTTCGCCTTTAGCTTCACCTTGTGGCAAATTTAAAGGAAAGAAATAGTATTCTCCCTGCGTATTAAATTTGTTCACAATTTGTGTCATATCCTCTAGTTGTTTAAGCGTTCCATGATATTTTTCAGGTAAATGTGCCTCCTCTAAAGTCTTTAAAATTTCTTTTAAGACCTTATTCGTATTTTCAATATGTTTACTTTCTTCTAAGCCCTCTTGTAACTTATTCGCATCTACAGTTAAAGATTTTAAAATAAGTGTCTTTGTAAGCTTTCCTAATTTTTTCCAATCTCCTGTTGTAAGCTCATCTAACAGCTCTTCTATATTAACATAGCTCTTACTCTGCTCACCTTGCTTATGATTAGTGCTACCAACTTGTTTAATAAGAGTTAATTCTTCTTCATTGCTACCCATTTGGCCTTCTACAGCTGCTTGTTCTAGGCTTGCTTGCATTAAGTGCACTACTTCTTCTTGTTCAGAGCCCTTTACATTGGCTATATTTAAATAAGTATTTTTTTCAATGAGATTGTCTTTTAAAATATTTTTAAACAACTCTTCACTCATATTTCCATCTAAATATTTTTCCAATATATTAAAAATATCTTGCACTAATTTTCCATTTTGGACCTTGCTTACTATATCTTCAATACCTGTTAGTACTTGCTCCATATTAGTTTGTTTCATTTCAAAAAAGCCTTTTGCTTCTTGCAAACTAATAGTCCCTGTCTTTTCACTTAAATTAGTAAGTACTTCCGTTGGAATTTGAAAACTTTGATGCATATGATAATTCTTTAATAAACTATCCTTTTGAAGTGGCATTTGTTTAGCTAAAAATGTTTCTATGAGTTGACGCATAGCATCTGTTTTAGGAAGACCTAATTCACTTATAATCTTATCTTGTAAGATGTCATGCGATAAACTTTCACCTTGCAACAATTTTAATACCATTTGCCCCTCATCCTTTTGAAGAACCTGTAAAGAGATTCCTTCATTAAAAATGGCCATACCCTGAAGTCTTACTGGAATTGGTCCATTGCCTTCACTTAAAAGTACAATTTGTCCATCTCCTAACTTAGTTAATGACCCTTTTAATACATCCCCAATTTTTATATCAGAAAGAAGCTGACTACCTTTACTTGTCAGCTTTTGTCCTCCTTTTATTTGTTCCTTAAAACCTACGCCTACGGATTCAATCACGCAAATCCCTCACTTTAAATTAAATTTTTTAAAAAGCTTCTGCGATGTAGTGGTGTAAGTCCTTTTTCTCTAATACCATCATAATGCCTTTGGCTACCATATCCTTTATTGCTTTCCCAATCATAGTTTGGGTAAGTCTTAGCATAATCTACCATCATGCGGTCTCTAGTTACCTTCGCAATGACACTTGCAGCTGCAATACTAGCACTTTTATTATCGCCACCAATTACTGCATGTTGTGTAATCTCTACACCTGGAATTATATGATCACCGTCAACTAAAATAACCTGAGCAGGTGTATCAAGCTGTGATAGTGCCTCTCGCATTGCTTTAAAAGTAGCTTGTAAAATATTAATTTCATCAATTACTGGTGCTTCTGCAATCCCTATTCCTATCCCTAATGCTACTTTTTTAATTTCATCATATAAGGCTTCTCTTTTAGCTTCTGTGAGCTTCTTAGAATCCTTAAGGCCAATCAAACGCGTCTCATAAGGTAAAATGACTGCAGCAGCTACTACAGGCCCAGCTAATGGTCCTCTTCCTACTTCGTCAATGCCAACTAATATTTTTTGTTTCTCATGAAAAACATTATCAAACTCACACTTTAAAGTCCACTCATTACATGCTTGTTCATAAGCCTTATACTGTTTTTCATATTTTTCTACTACTTTTTTGACACCAGCTCTTTCATCTAATTTGAAAGGCACTATCACTTCATTTAATTGTGCCTTAGGCACTGTTTTTAAATATGCATCTATTTCTTTTATATTCATCTTTTCACCTTATTTTAATATACCTATGCGATCAAACGGATATATACATAATCCTGCCTTTGCAATAATTTGTGTTCTTGCTATAGGACCAAACACTCTACTATCTTTACTATTACTTCGGTTATCACCCATCATAAAATAATAGCCTTCTGGTATTGTATATGGAAATTTAATTTTTGAGCCCGCATATAAATAGGTATTTTCCTTATGATCTAAATAATCCTCCTGAAGCATCTCACCATTAACGTATACCTTACCCGATTCAATATTAATTTCATCGCCTGGTACACCTATCACACGTTTTATAAGATGATCACCTTCAAATTGAAAAACGGCAATTTCACCTCTTTCCGGATCACGATAATAATATGGCATACGATTCACAATCAAATGGTCACCAGGATTAATTGTTGTCATCATTGATGCCGTTGGCACCTTTGTGTGACTAATAATAAAGCTAGAAATCAAGAGTGCACTTAACACTGCTAAAACAGGTTCCTTGATTTTTTCAATTAGGCTCTTCATATGCAGTCTTTCTTTACGCATTGTCCTCACTCATTTCTATCTATTGTTTCTTTGTTAATGAAGTATGCCTATTTGATTAAATGGATAAATCTTTATCCATGCTTTTCCTACAACATCATCTACTGGAATGGTTCCCACTTCTTGAAAACGGCAATCTAAACTACCTAAACGGTTATCACCCATAAAGAAATATGTTCCCTCCGGCACTATGATAGGAAATGTAATAGGGGTGGCACCGGGCTGGATAATAGGCGTAGAAGAGCCTTCATTACTTAAATAGTCGGACTCATCTAATCGTACACCATTGACATAAACATTTCCTTGGCGAATATCTATTTCATCGCCAGGATAGCCTATTAAACGTTTCACCCATAATTCCTTTCCCTTATGGAAAACAACAATTTCCCCCTTCCGAGGTGCTCTATAATAATAAGGCAAATTATTAACAATAATATGGTCTCCAATATTAATTGTACTAATCATCGATCCAGAAGGAATTCGATTATGACTCATAATAAAAGTTAAAAACAATGTCAATGATAATCCTAATATCGTAAGCCCCTTTATATATTCTAAAACCATCTTTAGTCTATTTTTTCCTGTGCTCATCCTATACGCCCCCATACATTTATTTTAAAGGTCCAATCTGATTAAATGGATAAATTTTAATCCATGCCTTCCCATAAATTCTATCTCTACTTACTGCACCAATATAACGGCTATCTTGACTTTGTGTGCGATTATCTCCCATTAAAAAATAGCTATCTTCTGGTACTGTATATGGAAAACTTACATGATCACTACCTGCATATGGATCTGAAATCCCTTCGCTAGCCAAATAAGCTGATTCATCAATTTTCACATCATTTACATATACATTGCCTTCACGAATATCTATGACATCCCCAGGTAAACCAATCACACGCTTCACCCAGCTATCTTCTCCATTCTTAAAGACAACAATCTCTCCGTAATTTGGATCACGATAATAATATGGCACCATGGCTGTTAAAATATGATCATTAACATTAATTGTACTCACCATAGATGGTGTTGGAATCTTATTATGGCTCACTATAAAAGTTGTAAATAGCAATGCCATCAGTACTGCCAAAATGAGTTCTTTTACAAACTCAATACTACGTTTTGCAAAATTTACTGCACTACCCATATTCCCACTTCTTTCCATATCTATTCTATATTTTTAGGATGTTCAACGGTAATATGTCCCCATTTACCACCTCTAAATTCATCTAAAATCATTTGTGCAATACGAAGTTCATCGAGTGCCCCCCCAGCTACAATAAGCCCACGTTTAGTCCCAATGGATTTAAACGCTTCATAACCATCATCAGGAAGTTCTACCTTATATCTTGCCTCTAGCTTTCCTTTAAACTCTTTAAGTCCTAACTCAAGTAAGTTAATAGCAAGCTGTCTATTATCTAAAATATTATCATTAATTGACCCAATAAATGCTAAGTGCTGTGCTACTGTTTGGTCTTCAAATTTAGGCCATAAAATACCTGGCATATCAAGAAGCTCAAAGCCTTTTCTAATTTTAACCCATTGCTTACCTCTTGTAACCCCTGGTTTATCTCCTGTTTTTGTAGAACTTTTACCTACTAAGGCATTGATGAAAGTAGACTTACCTACATTAGGAATCCCTACAATCATCGCACGTATTGGACGATAAATACGGCCTCTTGCCTTATCTCTCTCAATTTTTTCTTTTAAAAGGTCCTCAGCAATCTTAACAACCTCTTTAATCCCTTTACCGCTTGTTGCAATAATAGGTACTACCTTTACATTATGTGCACTATACCAATCTATCCAAGCTTTTGTGACATTTTCATCTGCTAAGTCCGCTTTATTTAAAATGATAATACGCATTTTATTGCCAGCTAACTTATCAATATCTGGATTTTTTGTACTATAAGGTGCACGTGCATCTAAAAGTTCGATTACAATATCGACTAACTTAATATTCTCTTCAATTAAACGTTTTGTTTTGGTCATATGACCTGGATACCATTGTATATTCATTTCTAGTCACCTTTATCTTTATTTTTATCAGTTAACAAATTTGATTATGTAGCAATCAAAACTGTCCGCATGTCTTTATTATATGACAAAACTCTCAAAATACTCAATAAATTATAATAAAAAAAGGACTTAAAAAGTCCTTTTGTTTATTATTTAATTAATTCTTTAACTTTAGCGTTTTTACCAACACGTTCACGTAAGTAGTTAAGTTTAGCTCTTCTAACTTTACCTAAACGAACAACTTCGATTTTTTCAATGTTTGGTGAGTGAAGTGCCCAAGTTTTTTCTACACCTACACCGTAAGAAATTCTTCTTACTGTAAATGTTTCACGAACGCCACCGTTTTGTCTTTTTAAAACGATACCTTCGAACATTTGGATACGTTCTCTTTGACCTTCTTTGATTTTAGCGTGTACACGGATTGTGTCACCAACGTTGAATGCTGGTACTTCTGCTTTAAGTTGAGCGTTTTCAATTTCTCTAATAATTGGGTTCATAATAAATTCTCCTTTTTTCTAAGATGTTCTTAACACAAAATGTTGCCAGCGGAACACCCGTAATAACAGTACATAGTATAGCACGTCTTGATTTTATTTGCAATGATTTTTTGCGTAATTTTCAAGGAACTTCTTGTCTTTCGCCGTCAAATTAGCCTTTTCTAATAAATCTGAGCGCTTATTATACGTATTAATAAGCGATTGCTCTCGTCTAAATTCCTCAATTTTCTTATGATTTCCAGAAAGAAGTTCAGCTGGCACTGTACGTCCTCTAAATTCAGCCGGTCTTGTATAATGTGGATATTCTAAAAGCCCATCACTAAAGGATTCTTCTTCGAAGGATTCTTTCTTTCCAAGCACGCCTGGTTTAAGACGCATAATACTATCTGCAATAATAACAGCAGGCAGTTCCCCTCCTGTTAAAACGTAATCACCAATGGAAATCTCATCTGTTACAATTTCATCAATGACACGTTGATCTACACCTTCATAGTGACCACATAAAATGATAATATGCTCTTCTTTTGCAAATTCTTCTGCCATTTGTTGATTCCATACTTTGCCCTGTGGTGTCATATAAAGGACACGAGGCTTTACATCTGGCATCTCATTTTTGACATGTTCATAGCAATCATAAATAGGCTGTGCCATCATCAACATACCTGCACCGCCACCATAAGGATAATCATCCACTTGATGATGCTTATTAGCTGCAAAAGGACGAATATCAATAGCCTCTAATTCAATTTGATTACTTTTTTTAGCACGTCCCATAATACTATAATTCAGTATTTGGTCAATCGTTTCTTTAAAAAGGGTCATAATTGTTATTTTCATAGATCCTCAAGCCCTTCTAAAAGATGTACGCTCATTTTACCGGCTTCAATATCTACTACTTTTACAACCTGTTTAATCGCTGGCAAAAGAATTTCTTTACCTGTTTCTGGATTTTTAACAACATAGACATCATTGCTACCTGTATAGATAATATCTACAATATCACCTAAATAACGATTATCTTCTTCTGTATATACACCAAGATCATATAAATCACTAATATAATATTCATCTTTCTTAAGTGGTAAGCTATCCTTACGATTAATTTTAAGCGTACTTCCTTTTAAAAGTTCTGCTGCATTCATATCATCAATACCTTCCAATTTAAGAAGTACAAAGTCCTTATGGAAGCGTACAGCTTCAATATTATATTTCTTAAGTTCTTTTCTTTCCACGAAAATTTCCTTTAACTTTTTAAAACGTTTAGGATCATCTGTCGTTGGAACGATTTTAAGTTCACCTTTAACGCCGTGTGTATTTACGATTTTTCCTACTGTAAACATTGTTTCCATTTGTATCATCCTTTGCTTAAATTTATACCCTTTCATAAAGGATAGTAACAGCTTCATGAAAGATAATAAATGAGGTTTATTATCCTTTGTGAAAATATATAAATATTTTCTTCAATATAGATTTAGATAGCACAAGTAGGCTAGGGAAGCCCTAACCTACTCTATGATTTCCACTACAACTTTTTTATGCACATTGGCTGTTGCAGCTTTCATTATTGTGCGGATTGACTTAGCAATTCTACCTTGCTTACCGATTATTTTACCCATATCTTCTGGGGCTACACGTAGCTCTAAAATAATCTTATCATCATCCTCTTTTTGTGACACAGAAACTTGTTCGGGATTACCAACAAGTTGTGTTGCTAACATCTGTAATAAGTCTTTCATCGGAAATTCCTCCCCTGAAATAAATTACATTTCAACACCTGATTTTTTAAGTAAATCTTTAACTGTATCTGTTGGTTGAGCACCATTAGCAAGCCATTTTTGAGCTGCTTCTGTGTTAATGCTTAATTCATTTGGTTCTTGACAAGGATTGTAGTAACCGATTTCTTCGATGAATCTACCATCTCTTGGAGAACGTGAATCAGCAACAACGATTCTATAGAAAGGAGCCTTTTTTTGACCCATTCTTTTTAAACGAATTTTAACTGCCATCTTAATTTCACCTCCTTATAATTGTGCTATATATTTACATAAAAGGTAGTTTAAATTTATTACCCTTTTTGCCTTTCATCATACCTGAGAATTGTTTCATCATGACCTGCATTTGTTCAAACTGTTTAATAAGTCTGTTCACCTCTTGAAGGTCACGACCAGAACCTTTTGCAATACGTTTTTTACGTTGCATATTTAAAATGCTTGGGTTAAGGCGTTCTTCTTTTGTCATAGAAAGAATAATTGCTTCAATGTGCCCCATTTGCTTGTCATCTACTTGAATATCTCCAAGTTTAGCAGTATTGATTCCTGGAATCATACCGATCAACTGACTGATAGGTCCCATATTTTTAACTTGCTGCATTTGATCTAGGAAATCCTCAAAGTTAAATTCTGCTTTTCTAAATTTAGCTTCTAGCTCTTTAGCTTTTTGTTCATCAATATTTTGTTGTGCCTTTTCAATAAGTGTTAGAACATCTCCCATCCCTAAAATACGAGATGCAATACGTTCTGGATGGAATGGCTGTAAATCTGCCATCTTTTCACCCATACCAACATATTTAATAGGCTTATTTGTTACAGCTTTTACAGATAAGGCTGCCCCACCTCTACTGTCACCATCAAGTTTAGTCATGACTACACCGTCAAGTCCTAAAGTATTATCGAAGGATTCAGCAACGTTTACGGCATCTTGTCCTGTCATTGCATCGACTACAAGTAATATCTCTTGTGGCTTAAGCGCTGCTTTAATATTCTTCAGCTCATCCATAAGTACTTCGTCGATATGTAAACGACCCGCTGTATCTATGATGACAACATCAAGATTATTTTCTTTTGCATGCTCAAGACCTGCTTTTGCAATGTCTACTGGATTTGCCTGATTTCCCATAGAGAAAACAGGAACATTAACTTGTTTTCCAACTTTAATTAATTGATCAATCGCTGCCGGTCTGTACACGTCACAGGCCACTAAAAGAGGTCTCTTCCCTTGGGATTTTATAAGACTACTTAGTTTTGCACTTGTTGTTGTTTTACCAGCTCCTTGAAGCCCTACCATCATAATGACCGTAATACCTCTTGGTGCGAATGTAATTTTACTTTGTGTAGAACCCATTAAATTAATAAGTTCTTCATTTACGATTTTAATAACATGTTGTCCCGGTGTTAAACTTTCCATGACTTCTTGTCCAACTGCACGTTCTTCAATAGTCTTGATAAAATTCTTAACAACCTTAAAGTTAACATCAGCTTCTAAGAGTGCAAGCTTAACTTCACGAAGTGCTGCTTTAACATCTTTTTCAGTTAACTTACCTTTGCCTTTAAGCTGTTTGAAAACATCTTGTAATTTCGTTGATAATTGATCAAAAGGCATACATGAGTCCTCCTACATTTTATTAATTAATTCATCTACTAGAGCAATGACCTCTTGTATGCAATTTGCTTGTTCACCCTCTAGACTTTTACTCACATTATCACAATGATTTTTTATTTTAACGAGTACTTGTTGCTGCTTTTGGAATTTTGCAAAGAGCTGCAACTTATTTTCGTAATCTAGGAGCTTACCTTCAGCTTTTTTAATCGTGTCAAAGACACTTTGTCTACTAATTTGATGTTGCTCAGAAAGCTCTCCTAGAGATAAATCCTCAAAGTAATATTCTCTTAATAAATCTCGTTGTTTATCAGTGAGCAATTCCTGATAAAAGTCAAATAAATAGGTTATCACAACAAACTTTTCCATGTTACACCCCGACTTACTGTCAGTCCTTTTTGCTTTACACTAAATGATTATAATGAAAACCTTGTTATTTGTCAACTGTAATTTTTAAACTTATTGTTCAGTCTGGAAAAGTGCTGTCGCAAATGCCTCAGCATCAAAAGGTTGAAGGTCATCTATTTTTTCACCAACCCCAATGAATTTAACAGGTACTTCAAAGTTTTCATAAATACCTACAATAGCTCCACCTTTAGCTGTCCCATCTAACTTTGTTAAAATAATTCCACTGATATCTGCTACTTCTTTAAAGAGCTTCACTTGTTGAATAGCATTTTGACCTGTTGTCGCATCCAATGCAATTAGAATTTCCTTTTTAGCTTCTGGATATTCCCTTGCAATGATACGAGAAATTTTTTCTAGTTCTTTCATAAGGTTCGTCTTATTTTGAAGACGACCTGCTGTATCACAAATAAGTACATCGCTCTTACGTGATTTAGCTGCTGCAATGGCATCAAATACAACGGCTGCTGCATCTGTACCCTCTTCATGCTTAATAATTTCTACCCCAGCACGTTCACACCATACTTGAAGCTGCTCTATAGCTGCTGCTCTAAATGTATCAGCTGCTGCCACAAGTACCTTTTTGCCTTCAGTTTTATAAAGATGTGACATTTTACCAATAGAAGTTGTTTTACCTACACCATTTACACCAATGACTAAAATAACCGTAGGGCCATCTGGATTTAAAATACTTTCCGTTGGTGTCTTTGTCAAAATAGTTGTAATAATTTCTTGAAGTGCTACTTTTAAAGCTTGTGGATCTGTAATTTTGTCTGTTTTTACTTTATGACGTAGTTCATCCATGATTTTAAGTGTTGTATCTACACCAAAGTCTGCCATAATAAGGGCTTCTTCTAACTCTTCATATAAATCTTCGTCAATATGTTTAAAATTACTTAAAACATCTTCTACACCTTTTAAGAAGTTATCTCTTGTCTTTGTAAGTCCACTAAACAAACGCTTCATAAAGCCTTTTTTCTTTTCTTTCGCTGGGCCCCCTTCTGACTCTTCTTTCTCCTCTTCTATAAACACTTCATCTTCTATTTGTGCTACTTCTTCTGCATTTGTTTCATCTTGCGGTACTGATATCTCTACAGTTTCATGTACCGGTGCCACTACCGCTTCTGAAACGGTTTCTTCTACTGGTGCTATAGCTTCCTCTACTTGTTTAGCTTCTTCCTTTTGTAGTTCATGTACAACTTGTGTGTTCATTTCTTTAGAAGCCGTCATAAACTTTTCTTCTATAACCTCTTCCTTTTCATCTTCTGATTTACAAGCTACCTCTTCATGTCTATTTTCTTCATGCACATTTTCTTCATGATTTATACTTTGTTCTTCGTGAAGAACTGCTTCTTCTTTTACCTCCTGGGCTTCTTGTACCGACTTTTTACCAAATAACTTTTTAAAAAAACTCATTCTTATGTCCTCCTAACTGCTCTTTTTCTGATCAATATAATTATTTGCATCTTCAAGTTCAATAGAAAGGATTGTAGAAACCCCTCTCTCCTGCATAGTTACACCATATAGTGTATGCGCGCGCTCCATTGTTCCTTTTCTATGGGTAATTACAATGAACTGCGTTTCTTTTGAAAGCTTTTCTAGATAATCTGCAAATCTTAAAACATTGGCATCATCTAATGCCGCCTCAATCTCATCTAGCACACAGAATGGAGAAGGTTTTAGCTTTAAAATACCAAAGATCAATGAAATCGCTGTAAGTGTACGCTCACCACCTGAAAGCAACGTCATATTTTGAAGTTTTTTGCCTGGTGGTTTAGCAATAATTTCAATACCTGATTCTAAAATGTTTTCTTCATCTATGAGCTGAAGATATGCTTCTCCACCACCGAATAACTCTTTAAACACTTCTGTAAAGTTTTCTGCAATAATTGCAAATTGAGTCTTAAAGATTTCTTTCATCTGGCTCATAAGCTCATCAATCATTTCAATTAATGCCGCTTCTGCCTTTTCCATATCTTCTTTTTGACCAGTTAAAAATTCATAACGCGTTTTAGTTTCTTTATACTCTTCCACTGCATTAACATTAACATTACCAATTTGCTTAATCTGTGCACGCATATCTACAGAGCGTTTCTTTAAATCTGTAATAGAACACTCTTCCATCTTATATTCTAAAGCACGATTATATGTGAGTTCATATTGTTCCCACATCGTATTTCCCCAGTTTTGTTTTTGAAGTGCACTGTTTTCTTTTTTATTTTCAAGGCGATAACGCTCTTCTTTTAAGTTATTAAGCTTTTCATTTGACTTGCTAATGATTTCAACTAATTTTACTTCTTCTTGCTCTAACGATACCTTCTGCACATCATACTGTCTTCTTTTTTCAAGTGCTAATTCAATAGTATGTTTGCCCTCTTCAATTTCTAGTTCAATATGTTTATTTTCTTCTACTAGACTTTGCTTTTCTTGTTCAAACTTGGCCATCTTTTCAGCAAGCTGATCGCTCTTTTCACCTTGTCCATTTAAAGCTTCCTCTAACTCATGCATTTGTTCCATCATATACTTCATATTTTGCTCAGTATTTGATAAACTAATTTTCTTTTCAGTCAGCTTTTCATTTGCTTTATCTTTTTCTAGTTTTAAATCTGTAAGTTGTTTTTCTAGTGCCTCTAATGCCTCTTCATCATCACCAATAGCTGACTTCAGATCTTCTAAACGCACTTTAACACTTTCTCTACCTGATTTAATTTGTTCCATATTATCTTCAATATTATTACGTTCTGTTAAAAGTTGAAGTTGATTTGCTTTTGTAAGTTTTAAGGCATGTTCTGTTTTATCCCATTCTAAGCTGAAATTCTTAGCATTCATATCTAAAGTACCAATTTCCAGTTGTAATGCTTCTTCAGCTTTCAGCTGCTCTGCAAGTGCATCTGAAAGTGTTTTTAGGGCAGATTGCTGTGCAGCTACTTCCTCTTTATAATATGCATATTTCTCTTTGGCTTCTTTAAGCTCTCTTGCACGAGAGAAAATATTATTATTTTGATTTTTTGTACTTCCTCCACTTAGAGACCCGCCGCTATTGAAGACTTCACCTTCTAAAGTTACAAGCTTATATTTATATTGATACTTACGTGCAATGCGTGAGGCATTTTCCATATTATCAATAATCAGTATACGCCCTAATAATGAAGAAATGATATTGCTATATTCTGCTGGATATTTAATAAGCTCATTACCAAATCCTAAGAAACCTGGTTCTGTCTTTAAGCCATTCTCATTAATCACACTGCTACTACGGACGGTATCTTGAGGTAAGAATGTTACTCTTGAAATACCACGTTGTTTCATCACAGTAATCATATCCTTAGCATCTTTTTCACTACGAGTTACAATATTTTGAATTGCTCCTCCTAGAGCTGTAACGATAGCTGTTTCATATTGTCTAGGTACTTCTACAAGTTCTCCCACGACACCTATAATGCCTTGCCATCTTTGCCCTTCACTTTTGGCAACTTTTAAAACTTGCTTAACACTACCATAATAGCCTTCATGTTCTTCCTTAATTTGTTCTAGCCATTTTGCTTGACGCTCTGTTTGAATCATATTCTGCGTCATATTGTTAAGTGTTTTTTCTTTAGCCAGCTTGTCTTTTTCTAAGTGCATCCTAGAAGCTTGGACTTCATTTAGATTAGCTCTTAAAGATTCTAACTTTGTAAGCGCTTCACCTTTTTGCTTTTCTAAAAGCTTACCACTTACTTCTTGATGTTGAATTTCACTATTCAATAGGGAAATTTGTTCACTAATTTGAGACTTGCGATATTCAAGTTGGGCTTCCATACCGTCATTCTTTTGAAGCTCTGCTTCAAACAAGTCAATCTCACGCATCTTTTGATGCAATTCTGCCTTTGAACTATCAATTGTACCTTCTAAATCATTTAAGGCTTTAATTAGTGCATTGACTCTTGTTTCCTCTTGTTCAATAATCGTCATTTTAGATGCATGTTCAATTTCTAAAGCCGTACGCTTTGTTTCAAGAAGCGAAAGGCGCTCTTTCTTATTTTGATTATCAAGTTCTTGTGCCTTTTGATCTTCTATAACTTGCTCTAGAAGTGTTTCAATATTAATAACCTTTTCTTCATTAATAGTTATTTGACTTTGTCTTTTCTCTTGCTGTTTCTCTAAATTAGAAATTTCACTAATTAAAGTCTCAATATCAGTATATAGTCCATCTTTCTTTTGTTTGCATTCAGCTTGCCTTTGTTTAAAGCTGTTTTCTTCTTCTTGTGCTTCTTTAATCTGCAGCTCAATAGAAGTAATGAGCTCGTTTAATGCTGCAAGTTCTTTTTCAATACGTTCTATTTCAAAGATAAAAATATTTACATCAACTTCTTTTAAGCTTTCCTTTAATTTTAAAAACTGAGTTGTCTTTTCAGCTTCTATAGAAAGTGGCTCTAAACGGCCTTCAATTTCTAAAATAATATCTTGAATACGCACCAAATTATCACGTTGCTTTTCTAGCTTACGTTCTGCTTCAAGGCGTCGTACCTTATATTTATAAATCCCTGCTGCTTCTTCAAATAATGTTCTTCTCTCTTCTGGTTTAGAACTAAGTACTCTATCAATCTGTCCTTGTCCTATAATGGAATAACCATCTTTACCTATTCCAGTATCCATGAAAAGTTCTTGAACATCTTTTAACCTACAAGTACTTCCATTAATAAAGTACTCACTTTCTCCAGAACGATATACACGTCTTTTTACCACTATTTCAGTATAGGCAATAGGCACTGCTTGATCTGGATTTTTAATGGTTAAGGCAACCTCAGCATAACCTAAAGACTTTCGCTTTTCAGTTCCTGCAAAAATAATATCTTGCATATTACTACCACGTAAGCTTTTGGCACTTTGTTCTCCAAGCACCCATCTAATCGCATCTGAAACGTTACTCTTACCACTACCATTTGGTCCTATAACGCCTGTAATACCTTGAGGAATGCTTAACTTTACTGCATCTCCAAATGATTTAAAGCCATGTATCTCAACCTTATCTAGATACATAATTCACCTCAATTTTCTAATTTATCTAAAGCTTTTTTAGCTGCATCTTGTTCTGCTTCTTTTTTACTCTTACCACAGCCTTTACCAAGCACTTCTTCACCATGATATACTTCTACATAAAAATGTTTATCATGATCTGGTCCCTCTTCACCTACTACCTCATAGTGAATTGGTACACTGCTTTCCTTTTGAATACTCTCTTGTAAAAGCGTTTTATAATCTGTATAAAGGTCCTCTAAAGAAGTCATTCCTTCCACTTGTCTAATTAACGTTTTTGTTAAAAAACTTTTTGAAAGATCAAAACTTCCTTCTAGGAATAGGGCACCTGTGATGGCCTCAAATCCATCTGCCAAAATAGAAGCACGCTCTCTACCACCTGTCATCTCTTCGCCTTTACCAAGCAAAATATGCTCACCGAGATGAATGTTTTTAGCCGTCTTAGCTAACGATCCCTCACATACAATGCTAGCGCGTAACTTTGACAAATCTCCTTCTGGCATTTCTGGATGTTTCTTAAATAAATACTCACTAATTACTAAATCTAAAATAGCATCTCCTAGAAATTCTAATCTTTCATTATCCTTTACAGAAATACTTCTATGTTCATTGGCATAAGAACTATGTGTTAATGCTTCTTCTAAAATAAGTGGATTTTTAAATTCATAGCCAATTACTCTTTGCATAGCTTCTACCGCCATAGCTCTAGAAGCTTTATCTATTTTTTTAGCCATTTTTCTTCTCCTTTTTGTCTTTACTCCCCATATTTAACCGCATTTACTATGCCTTAAGCTTAATATAGGAAAAGCCCCGCTAAGCGAGGCTTTTTATTAATCTAATCCTTTTTGTTCTTTGATGTAATCGACAACATCCCCCACAGTAGATACTTTCTCTGCTTCGTCATTTGAAATTTCCATTTCAAACTCTTCTTCAATTGCCATAATCACTTGAAAGACATCTAATGAATCTGCATTTAAATCATCGACAAATGATGTTAATAAAGTAATTTCATCCTCTGAAATGTTAAATTGCTCACTAATAATCTGTCTTACTTTATCAAATACCATGTTTCAACACCTCGTATAAAGATTTATATTTTGATGATATTATATACCTCATTGATAGTCAATATTAATTTGCAGTTTCTGTAAAGTTCATTTTTATCTTTTCAACCAATTGACTCTTAATAAATCCTTCTGTTTGAATAATAGTGCTGTAAACTTCTTCTGCCTTTGAGCTACCATGAGTCTTCACAACGAGCCCATTTACGCCTAAAAAAGGAGCGCCACCTTTTGTCGCATAATCAAATTTTCCTTTGATATTATAGACTCCTTTTTTAAGTAAAAGAGCCGCAACTTTTGTCTTTAGATTTCTAAAGAATTCTATTTTTAACATACCTAAAATCCATTTTGCAAAGCCTTCCATGAACTTTAAGACAACATTTCCCACAAAGCCATCACAAACTAAAATATCTGCTTCGCCTTTTGGAATATCTCTTGCTTCAATATTACCTAAAAAGTTAATACTTTCATCAGCAGAAAGTAACTTATAAGCATCTTTCACAAGTTGATTACCCTTTTCTGCTTCAACTCCAATATTAATAAGTCCTACTTTTGGATTAGGAACTGCCATACACTGTTGCATATATACTGTTCCCATACGTGCAAACTGTGCAAGATAGCTTGGTTTTGCATCAACATTAGCACCACAATCTATAAGAAGAGAACATCCTTTTTGTGTGGGGATAAATGGGGCTAAGGCTGGACGTTCTACGCCCTTAATACGTCCTACAATTAGTGTCGCACCTGTTAAAAGTGCCCCTGTACTTCCCGCACTCATAAATCCATCTACTTGCCCCTCCTTTAAAAGTTTGAGACCAATTACCATAGATGACTTCTTTTTTTGTCTAATTGCTAAAGTCGGTGATTCTTCCATTTCAATCACTTCTTCTGCATCTACAATTTCTATCTTGGATGGTTCATATGTAAATGCAGATAACTTTTCTTTAATGAGTACTTCTGGTCCTACTAGCACTAATGTAGAATCAACTTCCTTGCTTGCTTTTATACAACCTTTAATAATTTCATCTGGTGCATTGTCGCCACCCATTACATCTATTGCTATTTTTGACATATGCATCACCTCTATCTTTCTCTATATTGAAATTAAATATACAAAAAGACAGCTAAAAGCTGTCTTTTTTATAGTATTAATCTACTTTTACTACAACACGGTTTGCATAAGAACCGCAAGCTTTACATACTCTATGTGGCATCATTAATTCACCACATTTTTGACATTTCACTAAGTTAAGTGGAGAAAGTTTCCAATTCGCTTGTCTTTGGTTTCTTCTGGCTTTAGAAGTCTTTCTTTTTGGTACTGCCATTTCTACACCTCCTCTTATTACTACTCTTCACTTTGAGGGTGAAAAATATTCTTCAAACCTTCAAGTCGTGGATCAATTTCTTCTTGCGCACAGTTACAACTGTGTTTATTTAGATTCTGCCCACAAATTTTACAGATGCCTTTACAATTTTCATCATGTACCCAATGCATAGGCAAATTAAGATAAATCGTTTCTGCTACAGCATCTTCTAAATCAATTGTATCAGATATTTGAATAATGTCTTCTTGATCTTCACCTATTGGCTCCGATGAGTACTCTTGGAAGAGCTCTCCTTCAACAAAACAATCAAATTCTTCACTACAGCGATCACATAAACGTTTAACGATCACAGAGACTTGTCCTTCTACAATGTAGCGGCCATCAACTTTTTGCAAAGTTCCCTCTACGTCTGCGTCACAGACTTGTACTTTGTGCACAGGGCTAATACCTTTAAGTGACACCTGCTGCTTTCCTTTGAAAGTTACTTCGGACTTTTTTCTAAGTTCCTGGATATTAAGTTTCATTTTTTCACTCCATTAAGTAACACTTCTGTAATTATACATATTTCACATGTATTTGTCAATCACTTATTTTGTAACTAATCTTACAGCGTCTCTTGCAATCATAAGTTCTTCGTTTGTTGGAATTAAAAGCATTTTGATTTTTGAGCTTTCTTTTGTTAAATCTCTTTCAACACCACGGCATTTATTTTTCTCTGGATCGATTTCTACGCCTAACCATGTAAGCATGTTAGCAATTTCTTCACGCATGATTGCATTGTTTTCACCAAGGCCACCAGCGAAACAAATAGCGTCACATCCGTTCATAATTGCTGCATAAGCACCAATGTATGATACTACTCTGTGTTGGTAAGCATCCATTGTAAATCTACATGCTGAATCTCCTGCAACTACACCGTCTTCGATTTCACGGAAGTCACTTGATAATCCTGATAATGCATCAACACCTGATTTTTTATTTAAGATTGCGTCGATTTCTTTAGCTGATAAACCTTCTTTTTCCATTAAGAATGTTACGATAGCTGGATCGATATCACCTGAACGAGTACCCATGATAAGACCTGCAAGTGGTGTGAATCCCATAGATGTTTCTACTGATTTACCACCATCCACAGCACATACACTTGCACCATTTCCTAAGTGACAAACAATGATTTTTGTTTCTTCTACTGGTTTACCAAGCATTTCAGCAGCTCTTTGAGATACATATTTGTGTGATGTACCGTGGAAACCATATTTACGAACACCATATTTGTTGTAGTATTCTTGTGGAATAGCATACATATAAGCATGTTTTGGCATTGTTTGGTGGAATGCTGTATCAAACACTGCTACCATTGGTACATTTGGCATAAGCTCACGACAAGCATCAATACCAAGTAAGTTAGCTGGATTGTGAAGTGGTGCAAGTTCACAACATTCTTCAATAGCTTTTTCTACTTCTGGTGTAATGATTACTGATTCATTGAATTTTTCTCCACCGTGAACAACGCGGTGACCTACTGCATTAATTTCTTCTGGTTTAACACAAGCTGTTTCACCTTCTGTAAGCATAGAAAGCATTTTTGTTAAAGCTACTTTATGGTCTGGGAAATCAACCATAACTTTAACTGAATCTTGTCCTTCTGTTGTGTGTTTGATGAATGATCCATCAATTCCAATTCTCTCACAAATACCTTTTGCGATTTCAGTTTCTGTCTCCATGTTTAATAATTGATATTTTAATGAAGAACTACCACAGTTTACTACTAATACGTTCATTATATTTTTACACTCCTCTTGATTCTTTGTCTCTTAGTTATTTTGAGCTTGAACAGCTGTAATTGCAACAACACCTACGATGTCTTCTGCACTGCAACCTCTTGATAAATCATTAACTGGTTTTGCAATACCTTGTGTTACTGGACCGTAAGCTTCTGCTTTAGCAAGTCTTTGAACAAGTTTATAACCAATATTACCAGCATCTAAGTCTGGGAAAATAAGTGTGTTAGCTTTTCCAGCTACATCACTTGATGGTGCTTTTGCTGAACCTACAGATGGTACGATTGCAGCATCTAATTGTAATTCACCGTCTACTTTAAGTTCTGGTGCTTCTTCTTTTGCAATACGTGTTGCTTCAACAACTTTATCTACGTCAGCATGTTTTGCACTGCCATATGTAGAATGTGAAAGCATAGCTACGATTGGTTCTTCTCCTACTAATTGTTCAAAGCTTTTCGCTGAACTTTGAGCAATTGCAGCAAGTTCTTCTGATGTTGGGTTTTGGTTAAGTCCTGCATCAGAGAATACGAAGGTACCATTTGCACCGTATTCGCAGTTTGGTACTACCATTACGAAGAATGCCGAAACAAGTTTTGTCCCAGGTGCAGTTTTTAAGATTTGAAGTGAAGGTCTAAGTACATCAGCTGTTGCATGAATAGCACCTGCTACCATACCGTCTGCCATACCTTGTTTAACCATCATTACACCTAAGAATAATTCATCTTTGTGAAGTAATTGACTTGCTTTTTCTGCTGTCATACCTTTTTTCTCACGAAGTTTTACAAGCTCTGCAATGTAAGTATCCATTTCTTCAAATGTAGCGGGATTTACAATTTTAGCACCGCTTAAATCTAATCCTTCAGCTTTATCATTAATAGCTGCTTCATCACCGATTAAGATGACATTTGCAATGCCTTCTGCTAAAACTTGATGAGCTGCTTTAAGTGTTCTGATATCAGATGTTTCTGGTAAAACGATAGTTTTTTTATCGCTTTTTGCTCTTGCTTTAATATTTTCA
Organism: Cellulosilyticum sp.; assembly: GCF_982396655.1. Classification (NCBI taxonomy): domain Bacteria; kingdom Bacillati; phylum Bacillota; class Clostridia; order Lachnospirales; family Cellulosilyticaceae; genus Cellulosilyticum; species Cellulosilyticum sp. The sequence goes on from NZ_CEVXFV010000003.1 coordinate 104,616, forward strand.
ATAAAAGACATTAAAAAGAACCCCTTTCAATTTATACTTTCAATTCGCCCTCATTTACTATTATATTCAATGTATCTCGTGTATACAAGTCCGAATTGGAATTTTATGCGAATTTATTTTTTCCTCCCTTTATTTTTACCCAATTTTAAGCTAAAATAAGCACGTATTATAAAAAGATTGGAGACTTACAATGCATATTGCAGGTATTGTTGCTGAGTATAATCCATTTCATAATGGACATGCTTATCAAATAAAAACACTAAAAGCCGAAACGAACACAAATTTTGTCATTGCTGTTATGAGCGGAAACTTCTCACAACGTGGTCTTCCTACTATTGCAGACAAATTCGTACGTACAAAAATGGCACTTGCTTCTGGCATCGATATGGTCATTGAACTTCCTGTTCCCTTTGCCTCTGCTAGCGCTGAGCGTTTCTCTGAAGCAGCCGTCTCACTCCTCCATAAATCCGGCATTGTAGATACAATTTGTTTTGGTAGTGAATGTGGTGATATAGATGCCTTAACAAAGGTGGCTGATACACTTCTAGACCCACCAACATTATTTTCTACAAAACTCAAAGAATATTTACGCAGTGGATTGAGCTTTCCTAGAGCGAGAGAGATTGCACTTATAGATACTTTAGAAAATACGCCAGATAGCCTCGGTGTCTATAGTCCTATCATTAATAACCCGAATAACATCTTAGGTATTGAATATATTAAGGCACTGAAGAAATATAATTCACACATTAAACCTTTTACCATAAAAAGGATACAAGCTGGTTATCATGACACTAACGTTACAGGAGAAATATCTTCTGCTACGGCCATTCGTCATCTTGCAACCAAAGAAGATCTTGCAACAATTAAAACTTGTATGCCAACAACTTCCTTTGAGTATTTAGCACCATTTCTTCATTACACATATAGTGAAGAAAAGCTTTACTCCTTTTTAAATTACAAACTTATCATGTCCAGCAAAGAAGATTTATATTCTTTATGGGATATTCCTAAAGAACTGATTCACTCTATCTTAAACTACTTTCCTTCTTGTAGTCATTTAAGTGATTTAATTAACAAAGTCACTTCTAAAACTTATACCAGAGCTACTGTCCAACGTAGTTTACTTCGCATTCTTCTTCACATTACTGAAAAAGATATGCTAACCCTTATGAATTTGGACTGGTCACCTTATATTCGTGTTCTTGGCTGCCGTAAAGAAGCTTTGCCACTTTTAAGCACACTGAGTAAAGCTGCCTCTTGTCCTATTATCACTAACGTAGGTAAAAGTTATAATACACTTAATTCCTCACAAAAATGCCTTTTAGACTATGAATTAAAAGCTACTGCTCTTTATTATAACTTAATTTCTAATAGTGAAAACTATAAGCAAGATTTCACCCAGTCCTTTATTAAACTTTAAGCTATGCACTTTTTAAAATAGCTTATCTCTACTAAGCAAACACAATAAAGCGATTAGCCTTACCTGCTTTTTAGGTAACGCTAATCGCTTTATTTTACTTGCTTATTTTAAACAATACCTTCTTTCATCCTAATACTTTATGCCTTTTTGTTATTATTTATAAGACAAGTTCATATACTATTTTATACTTTATAAGGAGGTTTAATAATGCAATGACACACAAAAAACTTATTTTGATAGGTATTGTACTTATTATCATTACTCTGTTAATTGCCCCTTCACTTTGCATAAGTGCGGCAGCAGAAGGGCTTTTACTATGGTTTAATAAAGTGCTTCCTTCTTTACTTCCTTTTATTATTCTTATTAACTTACTCGTTGGTTTAAATATGCTAGAACCTCTTAGTAAACGCCTCTCCCCTATTACAAGAAGACTCTGGGACTTACCCGGTAGCATAGGCTTTACTTTTCTTATGGGGCTTGTTGCAGGCTATCCTATGGGCGCAAAAATCATTAAACAATTAGTGGCAGAAAAGTCTATTTCGCTTAGTCAAGGTGAAAAAGCGCTTTGCTTTTGCAATAACTGCGGCCCACTCTTTATCATTGGCACTGTAGGTACCATGCTACTAGAAAACACTGCTATTGGCTACTTCTTACTATTTATTCATATCTTATCTGCCACACTACTGAGTTTACTCTTAAGCGGCTATAAAGTCACGGCTTTACCGCCTCAGTCTCATCTAACACGCAGTGCTTCAGACTTTCAATTTGCTCCAGCTTTCACCAAAGCCGTTGAAAATGGTATGGATACTATCGTATGCGTAGGTGGCTATATTATATTTTTCTCTGTTTTAACAAAGATTCTAACGAGTTCTATGGTCTTTGAAGCACTGCTTAACCTACCACCTCTTAAACTTCTACCCAATAACATGGCTCAAGGTATCTTAACTGGTATTTTAGAGTTATCGAATGGTGTAGGTGCACTTTCTAAAAGCTATCTCTCCAATCCTTCTATGTATCCCTTAGCCTTACTCGCTTTTAGCATTAACTTTGGTGGTTTCTGTGTTTATTTCCAAACACTTTATGTACTTGGCGATATTCCTTTTTCTACAAAACCTTATTTACTTTGTAAACTTCTCCAAGCAACTTTAAGTTTCTTACTAACTTGTACACTTTATCCTCTGTTCTCTATGTATACACAAGGAACAAATCTTCAAATTTCATTTACTTGGTTAATCACTACGCTTCTATTTCTTCCTGTAATTTACATCATTATCAAAAACTATACAAATAAGAAAACATCCTTACATGAAGTTGTTTATAAAAATTAATAAACCTATGTTTCATTATTATAGAGAAACCAACTAAAAACTTGAAACATACATGTACGTAAATTGTTTTCTCCCAATGATTTCACATGACTAAAAACTATGAATAACTAAAATTTATAAATGTGAAATCTATATTACTACATAAATAAAGCGACTAACGTCGTATTAGTAACCCAAATTTTGAGTTTAGAGTAGAAAAGTTAAAAATTAAATTTTTCTACTCTAAACAAATGGCAAAAAAAGATGGCAGCTGAGCTACCATCTTTTTTCTATACTATAAATATAATTACTTATAAATCTAATTATTTACGTAATTTATCAAGTTCTTCTAAAAGTGCACCATTAAGAACTTTAATGTAAGTTCCTTTCATACCTAATGATCTTGATTCAATTACACCAGCACTTTCAAATTTACGAAGTGCATTAACGATTACTGAACGTGTGATACCTACTTTATCAGCAATTTTACTTGCAATTAATAAACCTTCGCTACCATCTAATTTTTCAAAGATATGGAAAATAGCTTCAAGTTCTGAATAAGATAATGTTGCAATAGCAGATTTAACGATTGCAATACGACGTTCTTCTTCATCACTTTCTTCTTTTAATGAGCCTAAAATTTCTACTGCTACGATAGTTGCACCATATTCAGCTAAAATAAGGTCTTCTGTTGTAAAGTTACCTGCGCTCTTTTCTTTGTAAAGTAAGAATGTACCTAACCTTTGACCAGCTGCAATGATTGGAATGATACATGTTGTGTAGTTTGCACTATTTGGTACTTCAGCAAAGATTGTATCTAAAGAAACATTTTCTTTAATATCCATAATTGCTAAAAATTCATCGTTTACTGAGTATTCGATATAATTATCTTCATTTGCAAAGTTGTGAGGAATTGAGCTATTTACACCTAAAACTTTGCTTTTTGTACTTACAACAACAGCATTAGCTTTTACAACATCGCTGATTACTTCACAGATATCAGCAAAGATTACACGGTCTGAGCCAAATCTTTGTAATAATCTATTTACTTTTCGCATTTTGAGTAATAATTCTTGAGACATAATATGTCCTCCTTAAATAATTTTGTTAAGTTAGTTTGTACTTTTATAATCTAAAGGTTTTATATACTTTAGTATGTTCTAAAAATTTAAAAATATACACTTTATCATTTAAAAAGACAAAGTTGCGATACAACTTTGTCTTGTACAAACAAATCTTAACATGATTTGACAAAAAACTCAATATATAATTGTAAACATTAATGCCTAAAAATTTTAACAAATTGTAAACTATCGCTTATTTTGTTTGCCGTAGTTACACTTTGAATTGCGACAAACTACTTTTTTATTCTTGCTACTGCCTTTTTCAACAAGAGCGTCGCCACATACTGGACACTTTTCTCCTGTAGGTTTGTCCCAAGACATGAATTCACAACTATCTCCGTTGTGTTCACATCCATAATATGTTCTTCCTTTTTTTGTCTTTTTAAGAAGGACTTTGCCTCCACACTGCGGACAATTAACACCAATTTCTTCATACCAAGCCTTTGTACCATTGCATTCTGGGAAATTAGGGCATCCTAAGAATTTACCATATTTACCATAACGTACAATCATATGCGCCCCACATTTCTCACAGGGGATATCTGTCGTTTCTGTAAGGTCAATATTTTCAATCTCGTTTTCTGCCACTTCAAGACAATGTTTAAAATTAGGGTAGAAAGATTTAATAATCTCTTTCCATTCCACATTACCTGCTGCAATCTCATCTAAGATTCTTTCCATATTAGCTGTAAATTCTACATCTACAATTTCATCAAAGTACTGTAACATAATTTGATTTACAACTTCTCCAAGTTCAGTAATGTAAAGATTCTTATTTTCTTTAACAATATATCCTCTTGCAAGAAGTGTTGTAAGTGTCGGTGCATAGGTACTTGGTCTACCCACGCCATTTTCTTCTAATGCTTTAACTAAAGTTGCTTCTGAGAAATGTGCTGGTGCTTGTGTAAAATGTTGACTTGGAATAATACTCGCCATCTCAAGCATTTCACCTTTTGCCACATCAAATGCTGTTGCCTTTTTAGCTTTTTCTTCACCTAAATTATATACCTTTGTAAAGCCATCAAAAAGCTGATTTGAATAGGATGCTCTAAATTGATATGCCCCATTTTTAATTTTCATACTATATGTTTCATATTGTGCTGGTGCCATTTGACTTGCTACAAATCTATTCCAAATCATATTATAAAGTTTATATTGATCTCTTGATAAGTATTCTTTAATCTCTTGTGGTTCATACTCCATATAAGTCGGTCTAATTGCCTCATGGGCATCTTGGATATTGGCTTTTTTAGCTTTACCTTGTACTGCTTTTACTTCACCTAAATATTTTTCACCATATTTAGTTTTAATATATTCAGTTGCTTCTTCTTTAGCTTTATCTGCAATACGTACAGAGTCTGTACGTATATAAGTTACAATCCCCACTTCTTTCTTGCCAACTTTTATACCTTCATAAAGTTGTTGTGCAATATTCATTGTTTTTTGTGTGGAAAAGCCAAGATGTTTTGCAGCTTCTTGTTGTAGTGTACTTGTAGTAAATGGAAGTACTGTATTTTTAACACGTGTTCCCTTTTTAGTTTCCACTACTTCAAACTGTCCTGTTTCACACTCTTTGATAATTCTCCTTGCCTCTTCTTCATTTCTAATCTCTACTTTAACATCATCTTTGCTATCAAGACGTGCTTCAAAAGCTTTACTCTTACCGTGTCGTAAATTCACTTCGATAGTCCAGTATTCTTCTTCTACGAACTCTTTAATCTGCTTATCACGATCACTTATTAAGCGTAATGTTACAGATTGTACACGTCCAGCACTTAATCCTTTACGAATTTTCTTCCAAAGAATCGGACTTATCTTGTATCCCACAAGACGATCAAGTACACGTCTTGCTTGTTGAGCATCTACTAAATCCATATTAATATCTCTTGGATGTTTAATCGCTTCTTTTACAGCTTGTTCCGTAATTTCATTAAATGTAATACGACATACTTTTTTATCTTGTAATTTAAGTGAGTGATATAAATGCCACGAAATAGCTTCCCCTTCTCTATCGGGGTCAGTTGCAAGATAAACACATTTAGCGTTTTTTACATCTTTGCGCATTTTTTGTAGTAACTCACCCTTACCGCGAATCGTAATATATTTAGGTTCATAATTATTCTCTGTATCGATACCTAATTGACTTTTAGGTAAATCCCTTACATGTCCAATAGATGCTTCCACCTTATAATTTTTGCCTAAAAATCGACTTATTGTATTAACTTTAGCTGCTGATTCCACGATCACTAAATTATCAGCCATATTTACCTCCTCATTAAGAACGTACATATCTTTCCCCTGGTAATTTTTTTATATATCCCTTCAGCTCTAATTGAGTTAAATCTCTATAAATAGCTTCATAGGAAAGCTTGGTACTTGTTAGTAATTCATTTAAAAAAATAGGATTCCAACTTACATAAGCATATACCATCCTTTCTTCTTGTGCAAGTTGATTATTGGGATTTTTTGAAGTATTTTTACTTGAAGGCTGTAAAGCAGCTTGTATTTCCAACGGAAGTTCCTCTAAAATATCCCTTACACAGGTTACACATTTAGCACCATTCTTAATTAATTCGTTGGTTCCAAGACTCATACGACGCCCCAAATCCCCAGGTATTGCAAACACATCTCTATTATATTCTAAAGCCAAGGTAGCTGTGATTAATGAACCACTTCTATAATCTGCCTCACTCACTAATACACCTAAAGACAATCCACTAATAAGGCGATTACGTTTTGGAAATTGATAAGGCCGTGCTGGCGTATTTAAAGGATATTCTGATATAATTGCACCCTCTTCAGGGATACGGCAATATAAATTGCGATTACATGCTGGATAACATACATCTACGCCCGTTCCAAGTACGGCTATAGTCTTTCCACTTCTTAGAGCCCCTTCATGTGCAGCACCATCTATTCCTTTAGCCATACCACTAACTACAGTAATGCCATATGCAGCTAATTCCTCTGCAATCCTAACTGTCATCCCATAACCATATTCCAAACAATCCCTTGCCCCCACTATAGCAAACGTAGGGGTATTTAAAATATTTATCTCACCTTTTACATACAATACAAGTGGTGCATCAGGAATCCTTTTCAATAATTTAGGATACATCTCATCTTCTAAGCTAATTAACGTAACACCTTGTTTTTCACACCGCTCATATTCTGCTTTGGCTACATCCAAATAAGGCTTAGCTGCCTTAATTTTTTCTACAATCTGCATTGCAATACCAGGATAACTATTCATTTTATAAATAGCTTCAGGTGTTTTAAATCTTTCTAATAAACCTAATTTTATTGTTTCACTTAACTTTACTTGATGTAACCATAGATAATATATCTTTTGCATTTCTACACCTCATTTTATGGAATTTATAAACTCTTTATACATAATTGTTTATTTCTTCTCAGAAATGACCATACTTCAACAAAATAAATTTATTTAATAGAAAGGATAGCCCAATGTTCTGTAAATTAAACAGTTATTCTTTAAATGGTATAGACGCCATTCCCATTGAGGTTGAAATTGATATTAACGATGGTCTACCTGGGTTTGATATTGTAGGCCTACCTGATAGTTCTGTAAAAGAGGCTAGAGAACGTGTTAGAAGTGCCATCAAAAATAGCGGTTTTAAATTTCCAATTCGCCGCATTACAGTCAATCTAGCCCCTGCAGATATTAAAAAAGAAGGTAGTCTCTATGATCTGCCTATTGCTTTAGGTATTTTATGTTGCTCAGGCGAACTCCCTTTAGAATCATTACGTCAAACACTCTTCATAGGTGAACTTGCTCTAGACGGTTCTCTTCGTAGTGTACGTGGACTTTTACCCCTTTTATGTACACTTCCTTCTACAGAACATACAACCTGTGTTATTCCTACTAGTAATGCAAGAGAAGCTAGTCTTATACAGGGGATTAACATACGTTTAGCCCATAATCTATCTGAAGTCATTGCTTTTATCCATCACCAAAGCTACCTTACTCAATGCGCGCCTACAACTTCTCCTCCTGCCCCTCCCAAAATCCTAGATTTTGCTGATGTAAAAGGCCAAGAGTCTGTTAAACGCGGACTTATCATTTGCGCTTCCGGTTTTCATAACGCCTTATTAATGGGACCTCCTGGTTCCGGAAAAACAATGCTAGCTAAACGTCTTATTTCTATATTACCACCTCTGACAGAATCAGAATGCATCGACCTTACTAAACTTTATAGTTTAGCAGATAAATTACCTAATCATACTATTATGCATACGCGTCCTTTTAGAGCTCCTCATCACACTATCACAACCTTAGGCCTTGCTGGCGGCGGACATCATCCTAAACCTGGTGAAATTAGTTTAGCCCATTTAGGTGTTCTTTTTTTAGATGAACTTTTAGAGTTTAATCGCCATACCTTAGAAGTTCTAAGGCAACCATTAGAAGAGCATCAAATCACTTTATCACGTGCTAATATCACCTTAACTTATCCTGCTGACTTTTTACTCATTGCTTCTACAAACCCTTGCCCTTGTGGTTACTATCCTAACACACAAAAATGTAGCTGTTCTTTAAATAGTGTCAAAAAATATATGTCCAAACTTTCAGGACCACTTTTAGACCGCATCGACCTTCAACTAGAAACCAAATCACCCACATTAACTGATTTAAACTCAGTAAATTCACTTTCCTCAGAAGAAATGTATGCACAAGTTCAAAAGGCTATCAACTATCAAAAAGAACGTTTTTCTGGTACTTCTCTACACTACAACAGTCAAATTCCCACATGTGATTTAAAAAAATACTGCCAACTGACTAAAGAAGCTAAAACAATGTTAGATAAGTGGTTTACAACTTCTTCTTCTAGCGTTCGTTCCTATGATAAGATTTTACGTATTGCACGTACTATTGCCGACTTAAGTGACAGCATCACTATAGATACTATTCATATAGCCGAAGCTATTCAATACCGCTTGCTAGACCACAACTTGTGGCACTAATAAAAAATAAAAGACGCCTCACTAAAAGTGAAAACGTCTTTTATTTTTTACATTTTTTTATATTCTCTAATTCTATAATAAACTCATCAATAGAAGTAAATTGTTTATATACAGAAGCAAAACGAATGTAAGATACTTCATCTAGTGCTTTAAGTCGCTGCATTGTAATCTCACCTAATGTTGTAGAAGAAATTTCTTTTGTTTCTAAACTACTAATATAATTTTCAATACCATCTACAAGTTCTTCTATTTGCTCTAAACTAATACTTCGTTTATTACATGATCTTAAAATTCCTTTAAATAACTTTTCGCGTTCAAAAGGCTCCCTTGTCATATTACGTTTGATTACTATAATAGGAATGGTTTCTATCTTCTCATATGTAGTAAATCGCTTATCACACTTTTCACATTGCCTTCTTCTTCGAATCATTTCATTTTCATTGACGGGTCTAGAGTTTAGTACCTTGGAAGTACCATATCCGCAGTAAGGGCATTTCATTCACCATATCCTCCTAGCTTTTATTATCCATAAGCGTACCATATTTTTCAGATAAAAGTCAATACCTATAAAAGGTACAATGCATTTCATCGTACCCTTTATAGATTAATTGAATATGGATAAGCTTCACCTTTCACGTCATAATATTATATATACTTTTTCATATGCTTTAATGCTGTTTTTTCTAATCTTGAAACTTGCGCTTGTGAAATACCTATTTCATTTGCTACTTCCATTTGCGTTTTACCTGCAAAAAATCTTAGCATTAATATTTGTTTTTCTCTTTCATTAATGCGTTTCATCGCCTCTTTTAAAGCAATATTTTCAAGCCAAATATCATCTTGACTCTTTTCATCACTTACTTGATCCATAATATAAAGTGTATCACTTTCATCATGATAAACTGGTTCATACAAAGAAATCGGATCTTGAATTGCATCTAATGCAAATACAACATCCTCTTTCTTAACACCTAGCTCATCTGCAATTTCTTGAATAGTTGGTTCCTTGGCATTTTTTCGTGTAAGCTGCTCTTTTGCTTGTAAAGCTTTGTATGCTGTGTCTCTTAACGAACGACTTACGCGAATGGCATTGTTGTCCCTTAAGTACCTTCTAATTTCTCCTATAATCATAGGAACTGCATAAGTAGAAAACCTTACATTTTGTGTAACATCAAAGTTATCTATTGCTTTAATAAGTCCTATACACCCTACTTGAAACAAGTCATCTACATGTTCCCCTCGATTATTAAAGCGCTGAATAACACTTAGAACAAGTCTTAAATTCCCCCTTATATAAGCTTCTCTCGCTGCATTATCGCCTTGTTCAATTAATTTAAACAATATTTCTTTTTGTTCATTTGTTAAAATGGGAAGCTTTGCTGTATTTACCCCGCATATTTCTACCTTATTTATAGCCATATCTCTTGCCTCCTAGCATACTATTCCAGCATAAGTTAAGTCTATAAATAAGCTTCTCCATAATCTAATTATTTATTCAGGATATCAGCTCATTCTATTAATTTCCTTTTTTAATCTTAGTATTATTTTTTTCTCAAGTCGAGATATATAAGACTGTGAAATACCTAAAAGATCTGCTACTTCTTTTTGTGTTTTTTCCTTACCTTGCGTTGTAAATCCAAAACGTAGTTCTACAATTTCACGCTCTCTATCTGTTAGTTTTAATAACGCTTGTTTTAAAAGCTTCTTATCCACTTCTTCTTCAATATTACGATAAATAATATCAGGCTCTGTTCCTAGTATATCTGATAATAATAATTCATTACCATCCCAGTCTACATTTAATGGCTCATCAATTGACACTTCTGTTTTTAACTTATTTGTACGTCGTAAAAACATTAAAATTTCATTTTCAATACATCTAGATGCATAGGTGGCAAGTTTTATTTTTTTGCTTGGATTAAATGTATTGATAGATTTAATAAGTCCTATTGTTCCTATAGAAATCAAATCTTCCATATGAATACCTGTATTCTCAAACTTTCTTGCAATATATACAACCAGTCTTAAATTACGTTCAATAAGAATTGTTTTTATTTCCTTAAGTGCTGCCTCATCTCCCTCAGACGCAGCCATCTTTGCAATAAGTTCTTCTTCTTCTTCTCTTGTAAGTGGTGGTGGTAGGACTTCACTTCCACCAATATAATCAATTGCTTGTGCTCTTTTTCTTATGTAACGATATCTAAAATGGCGGCTTATTTTTTTTAAGTAACCAATCCACTTTTTAATCATAACTTATTCCCCCTCACTCACGATAAAGTCCGGATGAATTAATGCTTTATATGTTCTATCACTGCACAAGTTTCCAAAAGCAATGCCAATAATACATTTTGGAATTTGCTTTTCAAATCCACCTTTATGAAGCACTATGCATTCACTCATCACGCCCCATAGTAATCCATTTTCACAGCCCATGCTGTGAAAGGGAATAATATACCTAGGACCTTTATCCAATTCCATCATCTTTTCTACATCATTATGGCAACTTTCAATTGCTTTACACTCTTCATCCTCTAGTATCTTCTTAATTGCATCATATGTCACAACCAGAACCGGTTGATGACCAATTGGTGTATATAACATATTTCCTGTATCTAAAAGAGCTGGTACCCTTTCCATCCTTCCATCATAATGTATCTCTAAATCGTATTCAAAATGAGGCATGACCAATCGTTTTCTAATTGCATAAAATGAAAAATATACTATAAAACCCACACCTATACCTATTAGAAATATAAATTCTAACGTTGGTTTATAGCCCGGTACATAATATTGAAGTTGATACCATAAGGTAAAGCTTGCACCACCAATTAATGCCGCAACTCCTGTACTTAACAAATAGTACTTTGCAAAATCTTTAAGACGTACAGGATGATATAAATACAAAATAGGAATGACAGGTACAAGTAAAGTATATACGCTATACGGTAAACGCTGTAATACTGGATAAATAAGTAGCATACAATATAACAAAGCCGCAATTATGCCACCTATAAGAAGCTTCTTTAAGTGTAATGGCTTATTAAGTATCATGGTTGTAATTATAAATATTATAATGTCCATCACAAAATTAATTAAAAATAATATATCCATATAAAGAACATACACCTTGTCACCTCTTCCTTTCCCTTGCCATTCTTATTGTATCTAATTTTGCTTACAAATTTTGTAAAAATAATGGATGGCATAAAAAAAAAGATACGACATCATCGTATCTTTTTTTTCTTATTAGCGATTTCTTCTTAAAAACTGTGGTATTTCCACTTGAATTTCTTTAATAGGTGTAAACCTTTCCTCTTCAGCTGGCTGCATAGCTGGTCTAGAAGGTGCAGCTTGTGTTTGTCTTGGTGCTTCTTCTTTTACAGCTTGTACTGGTTTAAATGTATTTAAGCTTACATCTTGATTTTGGAAATCTGTTGCAATAACTGTAATAATGATTTCTTCACCTAAGTCTTCATTAATAGATGTACCGAAGATAATTTCAGCATCTGGGTCAACTGCTTCTCTAATAAGTCCCATACCCACATTTGCTTCCATAAGTCCTAATGTTTCACCACCACACATGTTAACAAGTACACAACGTGCCCCATTAATACTTGTATCAAGAAGTGGACTGCTGATTGCATACTTAACAGCTTCTTCTGCACGGTTTTCACCTGTTGCACGTCCAATACCCATGTGTGCAACACCTTTATTATTCATAATTGTTCTAACATCGGCAAAGTCAAGGTTGATGATACCAGGATTAGAAATAAGGTCTGTAATACCTTGTACACCTTGTTGGAGAACATCATCTGCCTTACTGAATGCATCTACCATTGTTGTTTTTTTATCAATAACTTGTAAAATCTTATCATTTGGAATCACAACAAGTGTATCTACATTTTGTTTTAATTCATTAATACCTTTTTCAGCATTTAACATACGTTTTCTACCTTCAAAACTAAAAGGTTTTGTAACAACGCCTACTGTTAAAATGCCTTGTTCCTTTGCTATACTTGCAATAACAGGAGCAGCACCTGTTCCTGTTCCACCGCCCATACCAGCAGTAATAAATAGCATATCAGCACCTTTAATCGCTTGCAGAATTTCTTCACGGCTTTCCTCTGCTGATTTTGTTCCAATTTCAGGATTAGCGCCTGCGCCTAATCCACGAGTCATTTTTTCACCAATTTGAATTTTACTTGGCGCACCTGAACGTGCAAGTGCTTGGTGGTCTGTATTAACAGTAATAAACTCTACCCCGTCTAATCCTTTTTCAATCATTCGATCTACAGCGTTATTACCCCCACCGCCTACACCGATAACTTTTATTTGTGCGCCTTGTAATTCATTTTCCCATATTTCGAGCAAAGTAGACTCCCCCTTCATCTGAAGTATATTTATTTATTGTGTATTTTTCTATGTAATGGGCCTAAGCGACGCTTGTCCACTTTTTACCACCTGAGATAAATCTAGTATACCCATGTCGTATGTTTCATGCGTTGCAATGAGCCATTGAAGCTTTTTGTCAAAATCTCCTATCTCACCCATTATAACATCTAAATTATCAACATACAAGTGAATTTCTTCAAGGTTATAAACATCTATTTCTTTTACCTTATCCACATACTCATATTCCTTTAAGACATTAATCATATCTCTTACTGCAAGAAATGCATCGTCATTTTGAATACCTAACATTTCTCCTATTTTAAACTCTGAAAAACTCAAACCATCTACAACTGGTATGGCCACACTCAAATTACTAGTTTGTTCTATAACTTGTCCTTGCTCATTTAAGCATAAATAGCTTCCCGAAAATGGTACATACATAAATGGTGCGTTCTCTACTAAATCAATAGTAACATTTCCTGGAAAATGATAGGTAATATTTACCTCTTGTATATATGGCAGTGCAAGTAATCCTTTCTTAGCCTTATTAAAAGATAAGTCTAATAAATTTCCGCCTTCAAGTCCTGATACATTTATAACTTCTTCCTTTGAATAATAGCCATTATTAACTACTGTAATCTTTTGTATTTTCCAAACAGGCAATGATAATAGGGCTATTAAAATAAGCCCTATTATCATACCAATATATATTTTCTTCTTTGGTTTTTTTATATTATATTTGTTCAAATATAACTACTTCCTCTCCTACTTGTACGTTACATCTGCCCCTAATATACTTAGGTCCCTTACAATATCTTCATAACCTCGTTGTATATGGTGGGCATTTTTAACAACCGTTGTTCCTTCTGCTATAAGACCTGCAAGCACCAATGCTGCTCCACCTCTTAAGTCTGTGGCGTCAACTTCTGTACCTTTTAAATAAGGCGTTGGATGAATCGTCGCGATTTGTGTTTCCTCATTTACGATAATATGTGCTCCTAATTTACGAAGCTCATTCGCGGCCTTAAATCTGGATTCAAATATATTTTCTTTTACATGACTTATGCCATTGCACGTTGTAAGCAGTGTTACAAATTGTGACTGCATATCTGTTGGAAATCCCGGGTACACCTCTGTTTTTAATACTATACCCTTTAGAGGTTTGGCGACTGTAAGAATTACTTTATTCTTTTCTTCTCTTACATTACAACCAATTGCCCTTAATTTATTAATTGTAGCACCTAAATGTCTATTGTACACATCATTTAAAACTACATTTCCTCTCGTAATTGCACCTGCTACTAAATAGGTACCTGCTACAATACGATCCGGAATCACACGATAATTTGTACCATTTAATGCTTCTACGCCGTGAATAATAATTTGTTTTGTTCCTGCACCTGATATTTTAGCACCACATGCATTTAAAAAGTTTTGTAAATCAACAATTTCCGGTTCTCGTGCAGCATTATCAATAGTCGTTGTTCCCTTTGCGCATGCTCCAGCTAACATAATATTCTCTGTTGCACCTACACTTGGTAACGTTAGATTAATATGAGCGCCTTGAAGGTTTAAAGTCTTGCAATGAATAAAGTCTTCCTGCTGCGATATATCTACCTGCATCTTACGTAATGCGTCTAAGTGGAGGTCAATAGGTCTTTTACCTAATTGACACCCACCTGGCATACCAATCTTAGCCTCTTTACAGCGACCTAGAATGGCACCTAATAATATAATAGATGAGCGCATTTGATTTACTAAATCTGCAGGTACGTCACAACTGTCTAAAGTACTTGTATCAATCATTAATACTTTTTCATCCCACATTATCTTACAACCCAACTGTTTAAGTATCTTTATCATTAATTCAACATCTGAAATCCTAGGACAGTTATATAGATAAGTTGTACTTCTACAAAGTAAAGTTGCAGCAATAATAGGAAGAATTGCATTCTTGCTGCCAGCAATATGCAATTCACCTTCTAGACGCCTACCTCCTTGGATAACAATTTCACTCATTTAAGAGCACCTCCTAAAATAGGTAAGCTTCTATACAACCAATTTATGCCAGAAACTGCAAAAAGGTACCACATTTATTTTTTTACTTTTTGAATGTTTGCTGATTTAGAAACATTAAGAAGTATACCTAACGTCGCTAAAAGTACTGCTACTGCTGTACCACCATAGCTTACAAGTGAAAGTTGCATCCCTGTTGTAGGAATTGTATTTGTATTAACTGCAATATTTATGATAACCTGTATAGCTACCATCGTTGATATACCCGCCGCTACCAACGAACCAAAGTAATCAGGCGACCGCATGGCCACAATGAGTCCCCTTATAATTAATATTGCATAGCCTAAAATCAATACTAATGCACCAACAAGTCCTAATTCTTCACATATAACAGCAAAAATAATATCATTATAAGGTTCTGGCAAGAAGCTTTGCTTTTGTACTGAATTACCAAGCCCTTTACCAAATAACCCCCCTGAACCTACTGCATATAAAGCCTGTATAGGCTGATATCCAGAATCACGAGGATCAATCCAAGGATCTAGCCAAACTTGAATACGCTCTAGTCTATAGGCAGGTAATACCTTTTTCAAAATAAAGTTTGATGGGTCTTGACCTTCTGGTGTAGACATAGCCAGTGAATAGGCTCCAAATACCGCACCAAATCCCAAAATCACCATAAATATGTATATCTTTACCTTTGGCATTGAAATAAAGCACATAATAAATCCAATACCGCCAATAACAATAGCTGAACTTAAGTTCTCAAGCATAACAATACCTGCTGGTATTAAAAATATAAGCCATGCACCAATTCGATATTTAAGCTGATTAAATTTCTTTCGATTTCTTACTATATAAGAGGCCAACATGACAATAACCGCCACTTTTGCTATTTCTGAAGGTTGGAACTGAATAGACCCTATGGCAATCCATCTTTTTGCACCATTAACCTCTTTTCCAACAAACATTACAAGTATAGAAAGGCAAATACTTACTATATATAATCCCCAAGAAATAGCTTTCATAGAAAATAAATGATAATCAAATTTATAAGTAAGCCATAACATCGCTATAATACCTACCGAACCGATTGCAAGTTGCTTAAGTGCTAAACTAGCTGGTGCCTTCCCATTATTAACACAATAATAGAAACTTGCACTATAAACCATAACAACCCCAAAGGCAAAAATAAGTAAAATAACTGCCATCATAATATAATCAGGTGTACCTAATGTTTTCTTCTTTTTCTTCTGTACTTGGTTTGATGATTGTTCTACTGCCATTTATTTCACCCTTCCAAATTACGTACAATTTCCTTAAAGATTTCTCCTCTTTGTTCGTAGCTCTCAAACATATCCCAACTTGCACAAGCTGGTGATAATAAAATACAATCTCCTTCATGACTTTCTACATAAGCATTTTTTATAGCTGCTTCAAAAGTATCAAAAGTTGCTACATTATAATATCCTGCCTCGGCACATTCTTTTACGATCTGTGCTTTGGTTTCACCAATAATATAAACCTTTTCTACAAGGCCTTCAAATAAAGCAATCCAATCTTTAAAGCTAATTTGCTTATCCATTCCCCCTGCAATAAGACGAATAGGTTTCTTAAGGACACTAAGCCCTACAAGTCCTGCTCTTGCAGCATCTGTATTTGTTGCTTTTGAATCATTGAAGAAGTCCACACCACCTTTACTCATAACAAACTCTGTACGATGTTCTACCCCCTTAAAATTTACAAGGACATCACGAATGATAGACGTAGGTACACCAAATGCTGTTGTCATTGCAATAGCTGCTAAAGCATTTTCAATGTTATGTGTGCCTTTGATGATTAATTCTTCACTGCTACATACTGTAACTTCCTGCCCATTAATATTTTCTACAAGCATGTTATCTTTTAAGTAAGCACCACATGTCGGCACTTCATTTACAGAAAAAGCAATTTCTTTACATGGAAGAAGTTTCTTAGCTTCCTCATAATATTCATCTCTTGTATTTAAAATACAATACTCATCAGCTGTTTGATTTTTAAAGATGTTATATTTACACTGACAATAGTTTTCCATTGTATGGTGTCTATTCAAATGGTCTGGTGTGATATTTAAAACACTACTTACTTTTGGATGGAAAGTTTCTGCTGTTTCAAGTTGGAAACTGCTTACCTCTGCTACAACAATTCCTTCTGCTGGAATATGCTCTACTTCTTCACTAAAAGCACGCCCAATATTACCTACTACAAATGTTTGTGGATTATAGGCTTTCATAATTTCTCCAACAAGGGTTGTTGTCGTTGTTTTTCCATTAGTTCCTGTAATAGCTACAATAGGTGCCTTGCAGAATGTAGAAGCAAATTCAAACTCTCCAGTTACCTTTTTGCCTTCTGCATATGCCGCTTTAATAAGGTCAATCTCAAGTGAAATACCTGGACTTGTAATGAAAAGATCATAGTCTTTTACATTAACATCTTCCCCTAAAATATAGTGAATACCTTCTGCTTTAAGTGCTTCAATCTGAGCTTTTGCTTTATCATCCCATTTTTCATATGGCTTTCCATCATAAATATAAACGTCAGCCTTATGAGCATGTGCAAGCTTTGCAGCACCAATTCCACTACGTGCATTCCCTATAACTAATACTTTCTTCCCTTCCATACTCATGTTTTTCCTCCCTCGCTTTCTTGCGATTTTATCTTGCGATTAATCCAACTAGACACATAATAGCTGTTACAATGCTAAATACTGCAACAACTTTTGTCTCTGGCCAACCACCTAGTTCAAAATGATGATGAATAGGTGCCATTCTAAATAATCTTTTCTTTGTTTTCTTGAAATAAACTACTTGTAAAATAACAGATACATTCTCAATCACATAAATAAGACCAACAATTAAAATGAATAGTGGCATTTTCATCACAAATGCTGTTGCAATAACAAAGCCACCAAGTGCCAGTGAACCTGTATCTCCCATAAAAACTTTTGCTGGATAAGTGTTAAAAAGTAAGAAGCCTAATAAACTTCCTACTGCTGCTCCTGCAATAGGAAAAGCCCCACTACCTATACCTAAGGCAATTGCTGCGAAATATGTTGCCACTAGTACAGTTACACTAGATGCAAGCCCATCTAGCCCATCTGTTAAGTTAACAGCATTAACTACAGCTAATACTGCAAACACTAAAAATGGCCAGTATAAAATTCCCATATTCCATACTTTTCCGCCTGTAAATGGAATAATAATCTCTGTATTGAGCCCCAAATATGTCTTTAATAAATAGGCAAAAGCAACTGTTACAATGAGTTGACCTACAATCTTTTGCATTGGTGTCAGTCCTAATGAACGTTTCTTAACAACTTTAATATAATCATCTAGGAACCCAATAATTCCAAAGCCTACTGTTACAAGTAAAATAAGCTGAACTTCTCTGTTTCCCTTCATAAAGAATAAACTTGTAATGATCATACTTGCTAAAATAATAACACCACCCATTGTTGGTGTTCCTGCTTTTTTTAAATGACTATTTGGTCCATCTGATCTTACATTTTGTCCAAACTTTAATCTATGGAGCATTGGAATCACAAACGGACTAAGTAATATACTTAAAAAGAATGCAATTAAAACTGCATAAAGTGCTTTATTTTCCATCTGATTTCACCTTTCCTAATCCTTCTAGCATTTCTTCGAAATGCATACCTCTAGAAGCTTTGAATAATATGGTGTCCTCAGCTTGTAAAAACTGATCCTTGTTTTGCATCCAAGCTTCTTTTGTTTCATAGTAGATAACTGTGATATTACCTACTTTTTTAGCACCTTCATAAATATGTCGTGCTAGTGGTCCTACTGCACATAAAAGATCAATGCCTAACTGAGCTGCCGCTTCTCCTACACTTTCATGAAGTACCTGTGCAAATTCCCCTTGTTCTAACATATCTCCTAAAACAGCTACTTTTCTGCCTTTACTATCAAAGTCCTTTAAAACCTTTAAAGCTGCTTTCATAGACTCTGGACTTGCATTATAAGTATCGTCAATTAAAGTCATGTTATTCATGCCTTTTGTAATATGCATTCGCATTTTTGTTGGTGCATAAGTCTGAAGACCACGTTTAATCTCTTCTTCTGTAAGACCACAATTTTCTGCCACTGCAATGCCTGCAAGTACATTGTAAATCATATGTTCACCAAGGGCCTTAATTTCAATTTCATAACTAGCAGAAGGTGTAGTAATATGTGCTCTTGTATACTCTCCTTCGCTCACAATATGTTCTGCTTTATAAGGTTTATCCGCTGTAAAGCCATAGAAAACAACGTCTACCTTTTGAGGAGAGAGCTTACCTAATAAATCATTATCACCACAAACAATCAATTTACCATCTTCAGTCATACCATCTAATATTTCAAGTTTAGCCTTTAAAATGCCTTCACGACTTCCTAAATTTTCAATATGAGAAGTCCCAATGTTTGTAATAACACCCATTGTTGGAGATGCTGCATAGCTTAGATTATGAATTTCACCAAAATGATTCATTCCCATTTCTATAACTGCAACTTCATGTTCAGCTCTTAATTTAAAAAGTGTCAATGGCACACCAATTTCATTGTTATAATTTCCTTCTGTTTTGTGTACCTTATAATGTCCACTTAAAATAGCAGCTATAATTTCTTTTGTGCTTGTTTTTCCCACACTTCCAGTAATCCCAATCACAGGAATATTAAACTTTTTACGATAAAAATGTCCGAGGTCTAAAAGTGCTTTACCTGTATCCTGAACTAAAATTGTACAAAGACGAGGGTCTACCACTTCTTCATTCATTGTAAGTGTTGCAATACTTCCTTTATCATAAACATCTTTAATAAAAACATGCCCATCAAAGTTTTCCCCCTTAAGAGGTACAAATAAACTAGCTTTTGTAATCGCTCTAGAGTCTGTTACAATATCATTTATTTGTTTTTCCCCTTTTAGTGTGTCTGGATTTAAGCACTTTCCATTAACTGCTTGTAAAATATCTTCTAAACAGAGTTTCATTAAACTTCCCCCTGTAAATAAGCCGCTACTATTTCTGAATCATCAAAGTGAATAATACGGTCTTTTAAGATTTGATAATTTTCATGCCCTTTACCTGCAATTAAAATGACATCATCTTTTTGCGCCTTCTTTAATGCAGTTAAAATAGCTTCTTTACGATCTTCAATTTTTACGTAAGGTACGCCATGATCTTTAACACCAGCTTCTACTTCATCTAAAATTAGAAGTGGATTTTCAGTTCTTGGATTATCTGATGTAATAAGCACCTCATCTGAGTACTTCGCTGCAATACTTCCCATAATCGGACGTTTTGTCTTATCTCTGTCGCCACCGCAACCAAATACAGTAATAACTCTGCCTTTTACAAATTCTTTGATTGTTTCAAGTACATTTTCAAGTCCATCTGGTGTATGGGCATAATCAACAAGTACGCTGTAACCGTGTGTTGATTTAAAAGCTTGCACACGACCTGGTACACCTTTTACCGTTTTTAATGTTTTAATAATATGTGCCATTGGAATATTTAAGTTTGCTGCTGCCGCAATAATAGCAAGTGTATTATATACTGTAAATTTACCTGGAATAGGTACTTCAACTTGGAATGTCCCTTGTGGGCATGTTAAAGTATATTCAACACCCGCTGCATGTATGTGGATATTTGTTGCATGATAGTCTGCTTCATGCTCAATACCATAAGTTAAGAGCTTACAAGTCGCACCTTCACAAATAAGATCTACATAATCCGCATCTTTGTTGATAATACCAACTTTACATTTTTTAAATAACTTTGCTTTTGCTTTTGCATAGTTTTCCATTGTGTGATGAAAATCTAAGTGATCTTGTGTTAGATTAGTAAAAATACCAATTTCAAAATTTGAACCATCTACACGGTTTAATTCTAGTGCATGAGATGAAACTTCCATTAAGGCACAGTCTACATCACTTTCCACCATTTTTTGGAATAATGCTTGTAAATCTACTGACTCAGGTGTTGTACGCTCTGCTTTAAGAATGCAATCCCCAATACGGTTTTCAATCGTTCCAATAATACCAATTTTTTTATTGTATGCTTCTAGTATTTGACCAAGTAGGAATGTAATACTTGTTTTTCCGTTTGTTCCTGTTACACCGACAAGTTCAAACTTCTCTGAAGGATTGTGATATGCATTATTCGCAATTTGCGCCATAGCGCTTCTTGTATTTACTGTTTTAAGGATTGTAATTCCTTCTACATGAGGGACAACATCCTTTTGTACAAGTATTGCTTTTGCGCCATTCTCAATGGCTGTGTCAATAAATGCATGCCCATCTGTTTTAAATCCTTCTATTGCAATAAACAATCCACTCTTTGTTTTGATGCGTGAGTCATAAATAATATGGTCAATTTCTTGTTCCATGTTACCTTGTACGCATTCAAAGCTGATTCCATTCATTAGCTCTTTTAGTTTCATGTTAAGCCTCCTTATTTAAATATCTTAGTTATTATAGCACGACTTGACGTGATAAAAAAGTCATCTTAATGGGTATAAAGGATAATTTTACTTGTTTTATTCATTGTTTCTCCTTCAAGTGGAAATTGTGCCCCAACTTCTTCTCCTTCACCATTTACATCAATAGTTATACTCTGCTCCTTTGCAAGTTCCTTTGCATCTTTTAATGTAAGCCCTACAAAGTTAGGTGCTGTTATTGTTTGTACTTCTTCTAGCTGACTTTCTGTTTCATTATAAACAGGTTCAATACCTATGTATGGTAGTGCGTTAGAAAGTATTTCATTCATAACAGGTCCTGCGATTACACCGCCATAGTAAGTACCTTGTGGCTCATCAATAATAACAAGTGCTAAGATTTGTGGGTCCTCTGCAGGTGCAAATGCTAAAAATGATGCTGTATACTTGCCGGAACCACGAGGTAATTTTTGAGAAGTTGCGGTCTTCCCACCTATACGATAACCTGGAATATACGCCTTCTTACCGCCGCCTTCAGAAACAACAGTTTCTAGTATCTTCTTCATTCTTTCACTAGTTTCAGTAGAAATAATTTGTTCACCTTTTCCATAATCAAAAGTTTCTATCACTTCTCCTGCATCATTAATTATTTCTTTTCCCACATGAGGTGTAATAGTATACCCCCCATTAATAGCTGCCGAAGCACCTCTTAAAAGTTGCATAGGTGTGATTTGAAAAGATTGACCGAAAGACATTGTGGCAAGTTCTACCGGCCCAATATTACTCTTACTATGTAAAATACCTATAGCTTCACCAGGCAAGTCAATATTGGTCTTAGATTTGAATCCAAACTTTATCATATAGTCATAAAATTTACTTGCCCCAATACGTTCTGCTACTTCCATAAAAACTGGATTGCAAGAATTTTGAACACCTTGTACAAAAGTTTCATCACCATGTGAACGCGGACTACGCCAACATTTAATCGTACGTCCTGCCACCACCTTGCTACCTGTACAAACGAATTTACTATTTTCATCAACTACATTTTCTTCAAGTCCCATCGTCGCTGTAAAAATTTTAAAGGTTGAACCTGGTTCATATGTATCATTAATCGTAAAGTTACGCCACATCTGATTAAGATATTCTTGTTGTTCCTTCTGTGTATACATACTCCAATTATTTTTAAGCTCTTCATTATTAATTGTAAAAGGATCATTTAAGTCAAAATCTGGTTTTACAGCTAAAGCATATATTTCACCATTTTGTGGATTCATCATAATAATCGCACCACGTTTGGCATTCTTCATGGCCACTACACGTTCCAAAGCTTGTTCGGCATATTCCTGTAGTGTAATATCCAGCGTTGTCACAAGATGCTCCCCATTCTTAGGATCAATCCTAACCTCTGCTTCATCTTCTCTCCTTTCACCACTACCGTTTGTCTCCATTAATATTTTTCCTGGTGTTCCTTTTAAATAGCTATCATATTTTACCTCTAGACCTATAATCCCCTGATTATCCTTTCCAACAAAACCAAGGGTTTGAGATGCTAATGTATTATAGGGATAATACCTCTTAGAGTCTTCATCAACCTTAACTCCTGGCAAATTAAGTTCTCTTATTTCATCTGCTATTTTCTTGTCTACCTTCGTTGCTATTCTTTCAAATGCTACTTTCTTTGTTACCTTCTTGTAAACTTTATCATAGTCCATCTCTAAACGTTCAGATAAAGCTTTTGCCACCATCTCTGGGTCTTCAATTTGGGCATGTACCACACCAATGGTAGCAACAGAAGCACTCTTTGCAAGCACCTCCAAATTTCTATCATAAATAATCCCTCTAGTAGGTGCAATGGTACGGTCTCTTGTTTGCTGTTCTGAAGCTTTATCATCCAACATTTTACCCTCTGCTATTTGCACATACCCTAAGCGAATAGACATGCCCACAAAACCTAACGCAAAGCAGCCCATTACAATAAGAATTCTTTTTTTCAGTAAAACTGAGATGCCTTTATACATACAAAAACCCCTCCTTTAAAAGTTGTCTTACCTAAAGTTTATTTTAAAGGAGGGGTCATTATGACATT
Source organism: Cellulosilyticum sp. (assembly GCF_982396655.1). Taxonomy (NCBI): domain Bacteria; kingdom Bacillati; phylum Bacillota; class Clostridia; order Lachnospirales; family Cellulosilyticaceae; genus Cellulosilyticum; species Cellulosilyticum sp. The sequence continues at coordinate 128,420 of NZ_CEVXFV010000003.1, forward strand.
ATTCAGTTGTTTTAACAATAACTTGGCTATTTTTTTCTATCTTAGTTCCACTACGTGGAATCTGACTAGTGATTTTGCCACTACCTGAGCCCTGAAGTACAAAGTCCTCGCCCAGTGCTGCTTTAGCTTCCTCTATGGTCATTCCCATAATATTGGGTACAGCCAACACATTTTTAGTATCTTGGGTTTCAACATATATCTTAATCTTCGCCCCCTTAACAGCTGTTTCTCCTGCTTTAGGGTATTGAGAAGTTACTGTATTTCCAACACCTACAACTTCATAGTCTAATTCTGAACCAAATAGCGTATTGATTGCTGTATAAATATCTTTGTTACTTACATCTGGAATACTACTTGTTTTCACCTCATCTGTTGTCGCATTGTCACTAAGTTCAATTTCAAGATAAGGTAAAATATTTTCCATCATCTCACTAAATGCTTTAGCTGGTGCACCTGTTCCTTCTGGAATATTATCAAGTGTAATAAGTCCTACTACTTGAGGATTATTAATTGGGGCATAACCAATGAAAGAGAGTACATAATCCCCCTCTATACGACCTAACTTTTGAGCCGTACCAGTTTTACCACCAATATCATAGCCATTTACAGCTGCTGCATTACCTGTTCCAGTATCTACTACTTTCTTCATATACGCAGCTACTTTCTTAGAAGTTTCTGTAGAAATCACCTGTGCACGCACACGTCTTTCATGTTCATATAAAACTGTATTATCGGTATCCCTTATTTCTGATACTACATAAGGTTCTACAAGATATCCACCATTAACAACTGCTGAAAAAGCATTAATAAGTTGAAGGGGTGTTGCTGTAAATCCTTGTCCCATTGAATATGTTGCCTTTTCAACTGGACCTAACTTACTATGTAATAAACCTGCATTATCACCTGGCAAGTTAACAGATGTTTTCGCTCCGAAGCCATAACGTTTGATATAATTAAGCACAACTTCTGAATCCATCTTTTTACTGATTTCAATCATACCTACATTACAAGAATTGGCGAGTACATCTTCTATCGTTTGTACCCCATGTCCACCTGCTTTCCAGCAAGGAATCCTTGTATCTGCTACTGTAATAGCACCTGTACAATTATAAGTTTCTGTGCCATCTATAATACCCTCATCCAAAGCTGCTGCTACAAATATTGGTTTAAAGGTAGAACCTGGCTCATATGTATATTGAATCCCACGATTAATCCATGCTGCATTAAGTTTCTCATATTGCTGCTCACCAGTTAGCTTGTCCCAAGTCTCTTCACCTAACTGCATACTTAAGTCATTATAATGATTCGGATCAAACTCAGGATAAGAATACATCGCATACACTTCACCTGTATTCGGATTCATAATGGTTGCAGAAGCATTTGCTGCACCATATTCTTCAATATACTTACGCATAGTTGTTTGCACATATTGCTGAATAATTTCATCTACGGTAAGCTTAACCGTTGCCCCGGCTTTACCTTCTTGTGTTTCCTTCGTTACAATCTTAGAGTCCTGATATTGAGAAAAGATACGTCCTGGTACACCAGCTAAATACGTTTCATACTGCTGTTCAATACCATATTGTCCCACACCATCTTTATTATAAAAACCAAGAAGCTGTGCTGCTAATGTTTCCTTTGGATACTTGCGGATATAAGTTTTCACCAAACTTACCCCACCTAATTCTCCAATTGTCTCACCTACTTCAGTGTCAATATTTTTAGCCAACACTTTATAACCTGAAGTAGGATTTGCCTCTACTAACTTTTTAATCTCCTCAGCAGTTTTTCCAACTACTGGTGCTAACTTTTCATAAATTTCTTGACGTTTATTTTCATCTGTAATGGTTAAAACATCTTTAGGACTTAAAATAACGTTATAAGCAAGGACACTTGTTGCCAATGTCTTATTATTACGGTCTACAATCGCACCACGTTGCGCCTCTACATCTGTCTCACCATTAATCATACGATTTGCAATAACCTTTTTATACTCTTCTCCATGCACTGCTTGTATATACGCCACCCTACCAAATAAAAAGCACATGCAAAAAATAAAACAAAGACCTATTACAAGAATTCTACCATTCATACGTGGTCTAGCTGGTAAGGTAGTCTTTTTTCTTTTCTTATGTCTCTTCATACTTTTACCTACTTCTAATGATCGTATACAACATAACTATCTTTTTGTAATTCAATATACACGATTTGATGTGCCATTGGCTCACTCATACCAAGTTCCTTTGACGCACGCTCTCGTATATAATCTAAATTAAGTTTTTCAGACATCTTAGCTTCTGTTAAACTAATTTTACTTTTAGTATCTCTAATTTCATTTTTAATAACTCTTAACTCTTTTTGTCTTGCGCTAAACTCAGCATATTGATGAATATAAAAAAATGAACCTAAGAAAACTAAGAGTCCACATAAAGAAACGTGCAACGCAAATCCAACATCTATTTTTTTTACATGCTTATTTCTACGTGAAGGTGTACGCGAAGGCGTTTGCAAAGGCGATTGTACATCATAATCATGTGCTGTACTACCATATTGATAGCCATAACTTCCTTTGAGCTTCTCTTCCATCATTCACTCCCCCTTTATTGATGGCCCTTCAAAATTATATTTTTTCCACAATCCTTAGTTTTGCACTTCTAGAACGTGGGTTAACCTCTATTTCCTCATCTAAAGGTAAAATCGGTTTACGTGTAATGACCTTTACCTGTGGCAGCTTGCCACAAACACAAACTGGAAATTCCTTTGCACAAGTACATGGATTTTCTAATCTTCTAAAAGCTTGTTTTACAATACGATCTTCTAATGAATGGAAAGTAATAATACATAGCCTTCCCCCTGATGCTAACTTGCTAACTACATCTTCAATAGTTGGCGCAATAATCTCAAGCTCGCGATTTACTGCAATCCGAATAGCTTGGAAAGTACGTTTTGCAGGATGTGGACCATCTTTTCTTGCACCTTGAGGAATAGCTTTTTTGATAACATCAACAAGTTCATAAGTTGTCACAATAGGCTTCTTAGCTCTTTCTTCTACTATAAACTGTGCCACGCGTTTTGCCCAACGTTCCTCACCATATTCTTTAATAATACGGTACAATTCTTCTTCTGGCATTTCATTAACAACATCATATGCACTATATTTGCTATCTTGATTCATACGCATATCAAGTGGTGCATCGTGCATATATGAAAAACCGCGGTCTGCTTCATCTAACTGATGTGAAGATACACCAAGGTCAATAAGCATACCATCAATCTTCTCTACACCTAAAGACTCTAATACACTTGCTGTTTGTTCAAAATTGCTTTTCACAATACTTACTTTAGCTTTTACATCTTTTAGTCTCTCTCTAGAAACTGCTAGTGCATTGTTATCTTGATCAATCCCAATAAAATGGCCTTCTTCTGATAAATGACTACATACAACACTTGCATGTCCAGCACCACCTAATGTGCCATCTACATAAGTACCATTAGGTTTAATTGCTAAACCTTCAATACATTCATTCAATAAAACTGATACATGTTCAAACTTCATTTCATCACCTTAAATTCCTAACTATTCCATTTACTTAGTTGACACCTTAAGCTGCCTTATTATAACTAATCTCCTTTTGCTCCCAACTTCTATACGATTTTTCATGTCTATAAATACTATGTCTTTTTCAATCTAAGAATATACCTTGAGATATAAGGCAAAATAAATCAAGTATTTAGAAGCATTTTTAGCTTTTAAACAAAAAGGGTATAGTGATACCCATTTTCTTATATTTTATGACTTTATGGATAAAATTTCAAGTTAAATTTAAACAAATGTTCATTTTACTAGGCTACACATTATTTCTATACAAAAAAGCACCCATTAAATGTATAATCTTTCATTTAATAGATGCTTAATAAATGCTTCTTTATTATTTTATACTACATGTGACATGCCTAATGATTAGACATATTTTTGTAATACTTTACAATTTCTTTATCTAACTGGACACTAAGTTTATAAGCTGCACCACTTCTGCACCCTTTAGGCCCTGATGTTACAAGGAGCCGATTTAAGGCTTCTTGCATAGCTGCAATGCTATTCTTTCTGTTATTCATATTAATCCCCCTTAATAATAAAACAAAACATTTTAAATATTTTTATTTTTTCTCTATAGAGGTATTATAAAACATAACATGGAAGAAAACAACATTTATTTGTATAATTTGTATGAAAATTTATACTTTTTTCCTTCTTCGACAAATCATCATACCAATTATTCCCATAATTACTGATAATATGGCGATTATTTGAGAAATTGGGAAGTTAATTACAGGTACAATTAATTGATCCGTACGTAAACCTTCAATCCAAAAACGCCCCACACCATATCCCGCTAAATAAAGGAAAAATAATTCACCTGATGCTTTACGATATTTGCGGTAGACAAATAACAAAATAAGTACGCCTATATTCCAGCATGATTCATAAAAGAATGTTGGATGTACTTGAATATATGTTTGTCCAAATGCTGTTTGTAGATGATTTAATACATCCTGTGAAATAGGGAGTTTCGCTTCACTTTGTAAAATACGCATTGCTAAAGGATTTTCTGTATAACCGCCAAAAGCCTCTTTATTTACAAAGTTACCATAGCGTCCTATAATTTGTCCTACAAGCAATCCATAAACTGCTATATCTGTAAACTTCCAAAATGAAATCTTCTTATATTTCGTATAGATGACAGCTACAATTAATGACATTATGATTGCACCATAAATAGCAATACCACCTTGTCTAATATTAAAAATTTGCTTAGGGTTTGTACTATAATACTCCCAATTAAATAGCACATAATAAGCTCTTGCGCCTATCAATGCGAAAATAATATCATACAGTACAAAATCTGTCATAATTTCAGGATCTACATTTTCTTTCTTTGCAATATAAACTGCCATTAAGGTTCCCAATATAATTCCAGAAGTAATGATAATGCCATACCAATAAATAGACACCCCAAAAACCTTAAATGCTATAGGGGAAATATTAAATGATAAATTAAGATGTGGAAAATATATATTTGGCATAATTCTCCTCCTTTTGTTTTTTCTCATTATATGCCATTTGCCTCCTGATGTAAATGAGGTATAAATCTTTCATTTTCACTTATACTACTCTTAAAAGGAGGTGTTAAGATGCGCCAAAAGGCACGACATTATCGCGCAGTGCAACGCCAAAAAGAAGCAGAAAACATAGATGAACTTTATCCTGTTTGTTTAGACTACACTGCTCTAGCCGTTATTACAGGGCTTGCTACTTTTATCGGACTTTTAATAGGATTATGTTTATCGCATAATAAATAAAACTGCATTTTATTGCAGTTTTATTTATTATGCGATAAACTATACTATGGATGTTAAAAAAACTAACATATCAAAGCCACTTATTATTTTAAGAAATAATAAATGAGGAAGGATGAAACATATGAAACTCGGAATCGTAGGGCTTCCTAACGTAGGAAAAAGTACTTTATTTAATGCCCTTACAAAAGCAGGTGCAGAATCTGCAAACTATCCATTCTGTACAATCGAACCTAACGTAGGGGTTGTTGCTGTACCTGATAAAAGATTAGAAGTATTACGTGAAATGAATAACTCACAACGCGTATTACCTGCTGCTATAGAATTCGTTGATATCGCTGGTCTTATCAAAGGGGCTAGTAAAGGTGAAGGTCTCGGAAACCAATTCTTATCACATATTCGTGAAGTAGATGCTATTGTACAAGTTGTACGTTGCTTCGAAGATGAAAATATTGTTCATGTTGATAAAGTAGTTGATCCAATCCGTGATATCGAAACAATCAACTTAGAACTTGCTTTCGCTGATATGGACGTTTTAGAACGCCGTATTGCAAAATCAGCTAAAGCTGCAAAAGCTGATAAAACAGTTGCTGCAGAAGTTGCTATTTTACAAGAAATCTATAGTGTACTTGAATCTGGTAAAGCTGCACGTACACTCTTAGGTGAAGATGAAGAAAAAGATGCCTTTATCACATCTCTTGGTCTTATCACTGCAAAACCAATGCTTTATGCAGCAAATATCTCTGAAGATGATTTAATCGGTGGTATTGAAAATGAATATGTAAAACGTGTACGTGAATTTTCTGCTACAGAAGGTTCTGAAACATTTGTAATTTGTGCTAAGATCGAACAAGAACTCTCTGAACTTGATGAAGAAGAAAAAGCAATCTTCTTACAAGATTTAGGTCTTGATTCAACAGGCTTTGATCGTTTAGTAGCAGCAAGCTACAAGCTTCTTGGTCTTATCAGTTATCTTACAGCTGGTCCACAAGAAGTTCGTGCTTGGACAATTACAAAAGGAACTAAAGCACCAGGTGCTGCTGGTAAAATCCACTCTGACTTTGAAAGAGGATTTATCCGTGCAGAAGTTGTTAACTTTGATGACCTTGTTGCTTGTGGTTCTTACACTGCTGCCAAAGAAAAAGGCCTTGTTCGTCTTGAAGGTAAAGAATATGTTGTTCAAGATGGTGATATCATTCTCTTCAGATTTAACGTATAAAAATCACTTAAAGATATCATAAAAAATGCTACTTCTCTATTAAACGAAGTAGCATTTTTTATTAGTCTTCCATTTGATGATATTTTTCTTCAGTCTCTGCAGAGGCTTTTTCTGTCTTATGTCCTTTGCTCTGTGTCCCTTTGTGATCTGTAAAACGTGATACAAACTCTGGTGCTTTAGATACAAGACCTGGAATCATATCAATAAGCTTTGTAATACTATCTTGAGATCTTGTATTAATAAGTTGTGTTGTACCATTTTGAATAACAAGCATTGCACTAGGTGTAATTTTAGCACCTACACCACCAGCTCCAGCGCCACTTCCACCTTCTACATTTTTTTCACGTTCTTTTCTACGTTCAGTAAAATTATTACTTTCTGTAGAACCTGTAGCCGCTGCAAAACTTACATCTACAAGTGGTACTAAGATCGTATTATCAATATGAATAGGTTCTCCTACTACTGTTTTTGTTGTAATAAAATTTTCTAGTTGACTCATTAATCCATTTAAATCTTTATTAATCTTATTTTCCATCTTTCTCTTCCTTTCTTATCCTTAATATAAGTCTTATATACTCTCTTACTACTGGTCGGCACAAGAAAATTACAATACGCTTTAAAATGCCAAAAAGGTTAAATTTCCCCTTTGCTAAAAAGCCTCCCCATATGCCGTTTCTTTCAAAATCACCTTTTACAATACCATGCTTATAATATAGCGGATATAACATTGTAAGTTTTGCAATTAACTCTCCTGTCTGTGCAGGGTCCTGGCCACCTATGATTACTTCATATGACCACTCTCTGGGTAAAATATATTTGATAATGCTTTTTACAACATACCAAACTTCCTTTATAAGCCTCCAAAAATTTTTTTCAAAAAGAAGTTCTTTAATTTGGTGTCTATCTAAATTCTTAGCAAAACTTTTTGTCTCATTTGTAACCTTATGAACTGCTTCTTCACTAGTTTCCTGGATATCTTCCATCACTGGCGTATCAATTTCTTCTTCATTTACGTCATGACTAGGCCTAGTTTGCTTAACTTTTGTTTTTTCCTGCATACTCTTTTGTGCTTGCTTCTTCATAGGCTGTAATGCCTTTTTAGAAATTTCATCCTTTGGGCCTTTATTTGTTTCATGCGCTTTAGGATGCTTCCTTGTAGAGGCTTGTTCTTTCTCAGCTTCTTCAATCTCACCTTCATAAAGCAGCTTTCCAAAAGCCTTAATTTCATGTTTTTTATAATCTTTTTCTAGACAAAAGCGTCCACGAATCAAACCTAAATACGTGAACTTAATATCATATATAAGTTCATCATATTTTTCTAGATACACTTCATATGAAATAGGGCATATAAGTATAATAAGTAACCCTAAAATAAGTAGGATGAGAAGTGCTAAGAGTACAACAAGGATTATTTTTATTATTAGCCATAAAATACTCATTATACACCTCTTCTCTTATGTTTTTAGGCTTTCATAATCTTGCGCTTTTTGATTATAAATGGCATCAATCAGCACTGCTACTTGAGCTACTGCAGCTTTTTTTGAGTGCGCTATACCCACCGCATAGCACTTTTCATGTTGCTGTTTTATTTGATGTGGTTCTAATATTTCAAATAACCACTGCTTCTTACTCCCAGTACAAATGATATAGCCATCTACACTGCACTTATTATAAAGTTTAAGGCGCATCGTCTGCCATTTATTCCATTTTACTTTTTCATCAATCCATATATACTTTGATATTCTCATTGGCATGCCTTTTCCTTAATTATTTTACTTTTATACTATTCACAGTAACTTGTTATATTATACCATATTATATTTTTTTTTGCTTGAAATTTACCTTTTATTTTCTTCTACTTACGTATATAATAACATGAGGTTATTTTTATAACTACTAAATCTATATTCAAAAAATAGAAAGGATTAACTATGACAGAAGGATTAACTATAAACGATTTTTTCACTAACTTCTCACATAACTCATTGTATATTAGACTGGCTGCTAGCCTTTTCTTACTTATTGCTTTTTTAATCTGCCATCGCTTACTAAGCCGTTTAATGGTCCGATTAGTTTCACGCATTGAAATTAAAAGTACACGTATTGATTCCAGTCATTTTGATAAGTTACAAAAACCTTTTAATTATTTATTTTTGACTACAGGTCTTTATATTGCGTTAGCAATTTCTCCACTTGTAATTTACAACAGCATTACAGTAGAGTCTTTTTGGTTTATTAGCATTCCTATTAGCATTATTCCTTTTAAAATGCTTACTAAACTTTATGCTGCACTGACAGTTGCATTTATCACCTGGATTTTATATCTTCTAGCACATATCTACGAAGAATTTCTTAATAGTTTAAATCTCAAGTTACCATTTATAGATAACTCTTTATTTCTTCGTTTTACTTGTCGTATGACACGTGCAGCCATTGTAATCATAGGTGGTTTTATTTCTCTTAGCTTTATCTTTGACAAACTTCCTACCGTTCTCACAGGTGTAGGAATTGGAGGGGTTGCAGTAGCCTATGTTTCTAAAGATGCCCTCTCAAATATTTTCTCCGGCTTATTACTTATGCTCGATAAACCTTTTGTAATTGGTGACTGGATTGAAATTATTGGTCTTGAAGGTGTTGTTGAAGATATCAGCTTTAGGAGTACAAGACTACGTACTTTTACCCAAGGTCAAGTTGTTATTCCTAATGCGCAAATCAGTAATGCAAACCTTATTAACTGGACGCGTATGGAAAAACGTCGTGTTAAATTCGACTTAGGCATTGACTATAATACTTCTATTAAAGATTTAAACTTATGTATGTCAAGAATTAAAGAAATTCTCAAAAAAGATCCTGATGTAGAAAATGAAACTTATATTGTTGCTTTTGAAAACTTCGGCGATTATGCCCTTAATATCCAAATTCTTTATTTTTCTATGCATACAAGTTATGCACCTTATTTAGAAGTAAAGGAACGTATTAACCTAGAAATTCTCAAGCTTTGTGAAGAATTAGGTGTTACAATTGCCTTTCCTACTCAAACACTTTATATGCAAAAGCAATCTAATTAACTTCTAAACAAATAATAAAATTTAATTTGTATATTAAAAAAGCTTAAGGCATATGCCTTAAGCTTTTTTGTGTTAACCAAATCTATAAGCCGGGTTCTGTATTAAACAGTCATCTATCTACGCCAATAGTTACCTATTGACTCTAGCGACCTACCCAAAGACTAGCGAGCCACTATTAGCGTCTTTCTATACGGTCTTGCTCCAGGTGGGGTTTACATGGCTCCCCTAGTCACCTAGGGGACGGTGAGCTCTTACCTCGCCTTTCCACCCTTACCTACCTATGCGGTAGGTGGTTTATTTCTGTTGCACTATCCTTAGAGTTGCCTCCACTGGGTATTACCCAGCACCTTGCTCTGCGGAGCCCGGACGTTCCTCAAGTATCTTCTTTCGAACTGATACGTGCGACTGTCTGATTTACTTAACAGCTCATTTAGTATAATTTATTTTTAGATTCTTGTCAACTAGGGCTTATTCAAAAGAACTGCCTCCTACAAACTCTCGCAATAATGAATTTGTAGGAATCTCTGAACTATCCATCACTAAAAAGTATTCAAAGAATTTTAAAATACGCTTTGCCTCTGTATAATAAGGTGAATCGTATCCTACTCTAAACAAAAGTGGTTCTGCTTTAGCTTTTAAGGCCGCTAATTCATATATAAGTACGGTATTAAACATGACATCTGCTTCTTCTTGAAATGGAAAAATATTTTTTTCCTCTCCTCGTCTTACAGAAGCCCAACGCTCTAATGTTACTTCTGGCGAAGTCCCGCGATAGGCATTATCCCTCACCATACGTCTAATCAGCCTTGTATCTGTTGTAGGAATACGATTGTGTTCATCTATGTTGAGCTGCGTTAAACAACTTACATAAACTTTATATTTATTTTCCTTTGGAATAGCATAACTCAGCTTCTCATTTAAACCATGAATGCCTTCTATTACAAGAATATCTTCTTCACCTAAATGCATTTTATTGCCTTTGTATTCTCTTTGTCCTAACACAAAATTAAATGTAGGAATTTCTACCGTCTCACCTGCAATAAGCTTCTTCATATGTTCATTGAATAAATCGATATCTATTGCTTCTAATGCCTCAAAATCGTATTTTCCCTCTTCATCTCTTGGCGTATGCTCACGATCTACAAAATAGTCATCTATAGATATCAAATGTGGTTTCATTCCGTTAACGCGAAGCTGTACACAAAGTCTTTTAGCAAACGTAGTTTTACCAGAAGATGAAGGTCCAGCAATAAGCACCAACTTTACAGCACCTTTTTCAGCAATCTTATCCGCAATGCTCGCAATTTTCTTCTCATGAAGTGCTTCTGAAATCTTAATGAGTTCATCTGTTTTACCTGATGCAATCACATCATTTAATGCACCCACCATATCTACACCTAGAATACGTGCCCATTTTTCTGATTCTCTAAAAATATTTGAAAGCTTAGGCTGTGATTTGAATTCTGGCAATACATTTGGATTCTTTTCATCTGGGAATTGTAAAATAAATCCATAGGCATAAGGAATCAGTTTAAAAAGTTTAATATCTCTCGTATTACGTAGCATATAACCATAAAAATAATCTTTTACCCCATCTAGCGTATACATATTAATTGTAGAAGTTCGACGGTATTTAAAAAGCTTAATCTTATCTTCTTGACCATGAGCCTTAAAGTACGGCATCGCCTCGGCAATGCTCATAATTGACTTTTCAATTGGTAATTCTTGAGCTACCATTTTTTTCATTTCAAATTCAATTGCTTTAATATTGTCTTCTGTACAATAACTTTCATTTGTAAATTCACAGAAATACCCACCTGTAATATGGTGATTAACTAAAATGTGGCACTCTGGTACAATACGTTTAGCTGCTGCAATAAGCAAAAACGTCGTACTGCGTTGATAGACACGCATCCCATCTTTTTCACTTAAATCAATGAATCTAAAATTATTTAAGTCTGTCTCTACTTTAGAAGAAAGTTCTTTTAGATTATGTCCTGCTTCTCCTAACATGATAGGATAAGCATATTGACTTTGCATCTTATCTGCAACTTCTCCTAAAGTAGTACCTTTTTGAACTTCTAATACCTCACCGCTTTTAAACTGCACTTTTACCTTTGTCATTTGAAATTCCCCCTACATTATTTAATCATTAAAGTTTCTCCATTTACATTTGAACAAACTACTTCTAATGTCTTTAGATTTTCTTTTAAATAACTACTGATATGCTGCATAGCAATATTTTCAGAAGCATAGTGCCCTATGTCAATTACTGGAATGCCCATTTCCTTTGCCATCTGACCTTTATGAAATTGCATATCACCTGTAATATATACATCGGCCTTACGAGCTGCTACTTTGATATACTCACTGCCACTTCCTGAACAAATTGCTACCCTACGAATAGGTTTCTGATACTGCTCAGTAATACGCACATAAGGGATTTGAAATACCTTTTTAATTTCACTTATGAAATCTTCAAAGCTTATAGCTTCCTTACAGCACCCTACTCTCCCTACACCATAAGGTTCACTCAGATGAACTAGGTCATATACATCATAGGCAACTTCTTCATAAGGGTGCACAACCTTAATTTTTTCCATCAATGTACTTACTTCATCTTTATAGGCCATAAATTCGATTTTATTTTCAGCGACCTTTTCAAGTACTCCCTGTGTACCTATAAATGGTTTACTTCCTTCTAATGGCATAAATGTCCCTTCACCATTGCTACTAAAGGTACATCCTTTGTAATCACCTATTTTACAACTATTTACTGCTACAATCTCTCGACGTACAGCTTCTAAATGTGTCACTGGTACATAAATGGCCACCTTACAAAAACTGCGACTGCCTGTCACAGCAAGTATTTCCAAATTTTCAAGTCCAAGAAGCTCACAGAGATAATCATTTAGGCCACCTTTTGCAATATCATAATTCGTATGCATACTATAGACTGCAATGTCATTTTGAATGAGTTTCTTAATCATCTTCCCTTTGCTGCTATCTAAATTTAAATTTTTCATAGGTGCAAAGAAAAATGGATGATGGCTTACAATACACTTTGCACCTTGTTTTATAGCTTCATCTACAACTTCTTCATTTACATCTAAAGCACATAGTACTTTTTCTACTTCTACTTCACGACTGCCTACCATAAGTCCTACATTATCCCAGCTTTCAGCTAAGTTACATGGTGCCAGTGTTTCTAGCACCTTTATAATTTCTTTTAACTTAGGCATCCAATCACCTCTTTTATTTGTGCGATTTCTTTCTCTAATTCTATCATTCTAGCTGCTGGTTGTTCACCTTGCTTTTCTTTTAAATGACTTTTAATCTCTTCAAGTTTTTTCATTTTCTTTGTAAGCCATTCTTTAAATAATGGTAATTTCTTTTCAATAAGACATTTACCAAAAAGATATTCATATTCTTTATCATAAGCTTCTTTGCCTTTTTCTACAACTAAAATTGTATAGTATTTATCATCATCTTTGGCAAAATCTTCTGTTACAATTTTAAAATCATTGTCATGTAAAAATTTTCTTACCTGATCAATATCCTGTTGAGGCTGTAAAATAAGACGCTCAGCGGCTTTTACGACTGGCATAGCCGCTTTTAAAATATCAATAATGAGATAACCACCCATTCCTGAAATCATAATCACATTACCATCTTCTTCTGTAATACCTTGAAGACCACTTGTTTGCTTAAGTCTAATATTCGAAATACGGTACTTGTCTATATTTTGCTGTGCCTTTACAAGAGGCCCTTTATTAATATCCGTTGCCATACAGCTTGTTACTATATTATTTTTAATTAAATAAATAGGTACATAGGCATGATCTGTTCCTACATCAATCACACTGCTACCTTGTGGCACATATTTTGTAAGTGTTGCTAAACGATTTGATAATTGCATGTTTCACCTCTTGTTATACTTAAATCTTTCTAAGCGGCTATGTAGCCTTTTATAATATCCTTATAGACAACAATAGAAGTTGGCTATAAAGACAACTTCTATCATAATATTTATTCTTATTCTAAATAGTCTTTGAGTTTTTTACTACGACTTGGATGTCTAAGCTTTCTAAGCGCTTTCGCTTCAATTTGACGAATACGCTCTCTTGTTACACTAAACTCTTTACCTACTTCTTCAAGTGTACGTGCACGACCATCATCAAGACCAAAACGTAAACGTAATACTTTTTGTTCTCTCTCTGTTAATGTATCTAATACTTCAATAAGTTGTTCTTTTAATAAAGTGAATGCAGCCGCTTCTGCTGGTACTGGAATATCTTCATCTGGAATAAAGTCACCTAAGTGGCTATCTTCTTCTTCACCAATAGGTGTTTCAAGTGAAACTGGTTCTTGAGAAATTTTCATAATCTCACGTACTTTAGAAACTGGCATTTCCATACGTTTTGCAATTTCTTCTGGTTGTGGGTCACGACCTAATTCTTGGAGAAGTTGACGTGAAACACGCATTAATTTATTAATTGTTTCCACCATGTGGACTGGAATACGAATCGTACGTGCTTGATCGGCAATAGCTCTCGTAATAGCTTGGCGAATCCACCATGTTGCATAAGTACTGAATTTAAATCCTTTTGTATAGTCAAATTTTTCAACGGCTTTAATTAAACCTAAATTTCCTTCTTGAATAAGGTCTAAGAACAGCATGCCACGTCCTACATAACGTTTTGCAATACTTACAACAAGTCTAAGGTTGGCTTCAGCTAATTTTTTCTTAGCTTCTTGGTCGCCTTCTTGCATTCTTTGAGCAAGGACGATTTCTTCTTCCGCAGAAAGAAGTGGTACTTTACCGATTTCCTTAAGGTACATACGTACAGGGTCATCAATGCTGATACCATCTGGTAAATTACTAAAATCGATATCTGTATCATCAACTTCGATTTCATTTAAATTACCAATTACATCAATATTCTGTGTTTCAAGATAATCATAAATTTGTTCTATTTTGCTAGGTTCAAGCTCCATATCTGAGAAAACGTCATTAATATCATCCTGCTCTAAAACACCTTTTTTCTCTTTAGCAATATTTATAAGTTGATCGAGCTTCGCCTTAAATGCTAGCTTCTGTTCTGCTATATCTTTCACTATTATCAATCCTTTCTCCTGTCTACTATTCTAACCATTTATAAAATCAATATACAACTTGTCAAGTTCCTTTTTTTGAAATAGTAGATTTTGTAACTCGTTTGGGTCTGTTGTTGTTTTTAGTCTTTTCTCAATATACCCACTACTTAGGCGTTTAATATTCTCAGCTACCATCTTTTGAAGGACTGAAATCTCTTCATAGCGCTTATCTTTAAAAATAACCACGTGGGAAATAATATTTTGATCTGTTGCTTCTGGATATTTTGTTGTGAAATAATTCATATCAATATCCACACCACTCTTCAATGCTTCAAACACAGCCTTTGCTAAATCTTGTAGCAACTGTCCTTCAAACATATCAGGTTGTATAAACTCCGCCGCACGTTTCCCAATCTGTGGGTAATGATAAAGGGTTGCTAAAAATAGTACTTCATTATTTAAAACATTTTGTACATGAGTAGGGGTTTTTTCTTCTTGAAGCTGCACCTTAGGGCGCACAATCTTCTTATAATGTTGATTCATCTCTGCCTTAAATGCTTCTTCATCTATATTATATTGCTTACAAATCTCTTCCATATAAATAGACTGTTCTATACTACTACCAGCTTCCGATAACATTAACGCGACTTCTTGGAAAAATTTCACACGTTCTTCTGGTTGATTTAAATCATGCTGTGCCTCAATATAGGTTACTTTAAACCAAATATCTGAAGGTGCTTCACTAATTAAATTTTCCACTTCTTCTTTTGTATGTTGCTTTAAATATTCATCGGGGTCTTTACCACCTTGTAGTTGAAGGACTTTTACCTTAAGACCAGCCCCACGCAAAATTGGAATTGCGCGTAATGCTGCATTCTTACCTGCATTGTCACTGTCATATAAAATGACCACTTGTTTTGTATAACGTTTTAATATTTTAGCATGAAGTGGCGTAAATGCTGTCCCGAGGGAGGCAACTGTTTGGTCAAAGCCTGCTTGATGCATGGCAATAACATCCATATAACCTTCTACCAAAATAAAGTAATCACTTTTTGTAGCTTTTGCCACATGTAATCCATAAAGCGTATTACTCTTATTAAACAAAACATTTTCTGGAGAGTTCAAATACTTTGGCATACTTCCATCCATTACACGTCCGCCGAAAGCAATCACTTTTTTGCTGGCATCAAAGATAGGAAATATTACTCTACCTGCAAATCGGTCATAAATCATGCCTTGATTTTTACTTTTTAAAACAAGTCCAGATTCTAGCAGCAATTCATCGCTATAGCCTTTTTGACTTAGATAATGGTAT
Source organism: Cellulosilyticum sp. (assembly GCF_982396655.1). Classification (NCBI taxonomy): domain Bacteria; kingdom Bacillati; phylum Bacillota; class Clostridia; order Lachnospirales; family Cellulosilyticaceae; genus Cellulosilyticum; species Cellulosilyticum sp. The sequence continues at coordinate 144,477 of NZ_CEVXFV010000003.1, forward strand.
AGGCTAGTATATGCATTAGGTGAGTAACCTAATCCAAATTGCTTAATAGTCTCCATAGAAAGCCCACGACCTGTCAAGTATTCTAAGACTTCTTTATGGCTTTCATCTCTTAATGTATAATGAAAGAACCTTGCACTTTCTTTTAGAACTTCTAAAAGTTGTACACGTTTATGATTCTTTGCCATTTCCTCTTCAGATAAATATTCTTCATCTAATTTAATATGCTCTCTTTCTGCTAAATATTTTAAAGCTTCTACGAAAGTCATATTTTCTTTTTGCATCACAAAAGTAATGACATTGCCTCCTGCCCCACAACCAAAACAATAATAAAGCTGTTTATCTTCACTTACAGAAAAAGAAGGTGTTTTTTCATTGTGAAAAGGGCATAATCCTGTATAAGAACTGCCCTTCTTAGTTAAGGTTGTGTATTCGGAGATAATAGATACAATATCGCTTTTTTCTCTAATTTCTTCTATGACATGTTCTGGATATAACATCTACTCTCCTTCTTTCTATACTTGTTTTTAAACAGATTTTAATAGACTTGCCATGATTTTGGGAAAAACAAATCCATATACTGATGAATGGCATAACGATCCGTCATTCCAGCAATATAATCACAGACGATTTGTATTTCCAAATCCCCCTTCTTAAGCTGCTGCTTATATAACGGAGGTAATTTATCAAGATTTTTGATATAATACTCATACAATCTATATACAACTTGCTTTGCCTTGTCTTCTTGTTCTTTAGCTGATGAACCAATATAAACCCGTTCAAACAAGAATGCCCTCAAGGCATAAAAGGCCTTTCTGACTTCATCACTCATAATAATTTCTGATTTTTCCCTGCTCTGGGTAACAATATCTGTAATCAACGTATAAATACGCTCACTTGAAGTCTCTCCTAATATATCCGTATATATTTTAGGAATATCTTCTAACTTTAATACCCTGCCACGAATAGCATCATCAATATCATGGTTAATATAAGCAATTTTATCAGCCAATTGGACTACTTTTCCTTCTACAGTTGAAGGCTTTCCTTTTGTTGGGTGATTTAGAATACCATCTCTGACCTCAAAAGTCAAATTTAGTCCTTGTCCATTGTTTTCAAGTCGCTCCACAACACGTAAACTTTGTTTGTTATGTACAAATTCACCATTTGTTACTTCTTGTAAACTATGCTCACCTGTATGACCAAAAGGTGTATGTCCTAAGTCATGTCCTAAAGCAATTGCTTCTGTTAAATCTTCATTTAAACGAAGGGCTCTTGCAATTGTTCTTGCTATTTGAGAAACCTCTAGTGTATGGGTAAGCCTTGTTCTGTAGTGATCACCTTCTGGCAATATAAAAACCTGTGTTTTCTGTGCAAGTCTTCTAAAAGTCTTTGAGTGTAATATGCGATCACGGTCTCTTTGAAAAGCCGTACGAATTTCACAAGGTGCTTCTTCTACAACTCTTCCTCTAGAGTGTATACTTTGCATGGCTACTTTACTAAGTAACATCTCTTCAATTTTTTCTTGCTCTTGTCTATAGCACATATGCATCACCCCACATATTATATAAATACGACACAAAATACATATTTCCTTTATAAAATTATATTTTTGTTAAAACTAGTTAATTTATACATTTAACACAAGCTTTTTTTATGCATTATAACAACTCTTATTTTTACCTTTACTTTCTACTTTACGCACATTACAGTCTAAGTATACCTATTTTATATATTTTTTCTTAAAAGCAAAGAAATACCCCTTAAACGGGGTATTTCAGATTGTTGACAAATGAATTTTCCCAAAATAAACTCACAAATTAAGTGAGGATTATTCAAGAAAATCTATTAAAATAGGGGTAAAAAGAGCAGTTTAGGTCCATTTTTACCTCTGTTTTCTATTTCTAGACTAGTAAAATACTATGGAAAAGTTAATTGTCTACAGCCTGATACCCCTTAAACGGGGTATTTCTTTATTTCTTAAACTACCTCCATTTAAGGGATATTTTTTACTTTTTAGAAACTACTTGTCTACTTATGCCAATCTTTTTTAATTTAATTAGCATATTTCATAAGTCCTTCTAAAAGTGCTTCATACTGCCATGTATTGTTCCTACGTTCTAGAAGTCCAAAGTTTTCACCACTTCCTACAAAACTATTATTATCCCACCAAAGACAAGACATACCACGTGCTCTAGCTGCAGCAATATAATACGTTGTAAAGTCTACACGTGCTTGTAAATTATTATTTTTATCTCTCGCCCCAAATTCTCCAATCAATACCGGCGTTCCATTTACAATAAATTTATTATATAAACCATCCATAAAATCTGTGATTGCTTGTTGGTCCTTTGTCTTTGTCATATCCCACACATCTGTACTTCCTGATTCACTACTACTTTGCAATGCAAAAGCATATGGCACATAGGCATGAACAGATACAATAATCTTATTTTCCTGACTATCTGTTGGTAATTTAAAGCCTTCATATAAGACTGAATCTACGGCGGCATCATACCCTGGTACCATTAAGTAGCGGGTTTCATTTTTTCCTTGGCTCTTCCTAACAGTGTCTACAAACACTTGATTTAAAGTATTAATACATAATACAGCCTCCTTGCAGTTGGCCTTATCCCCTTGAAACCACCACTCATTTTCATCACCTACAAGACGCGGTTCATTGACACTTTCAAAAATTAAATGTGCATCATAATCCTTAAAACGTTCACTAATTTGTCCCCATATACTTGTCATATATTTTGTGCTATTCTCTAAGCACTCATTACTTGGATAATAATACGCTTTACTTATATCATGATGAATATTAATAATGGCATACATATCATTTGCCATTACATAGTCCACTACTTCTTGTACCCGATCTAGCCACACCTGACTAATTGTAAAATTATCATCTGTTAAATGATTATGCCAAGATACAGGAATACGTACAGTATTAAATCCTGCTGCTTTTACAGTATCAATCATTTCCTTTGTTGTTGGTACACCACACCAAATCGTCTCATACTTCATTTCATCCTCAAACTGATTTGTCTCTGTATTGGCATCAAACGTGTTTCCTAAATTCCAACCTATTTTCATTTCTTTAACAAAAGTCAATGCTTCATTTTCGGGTATTTCAAATTTCTGAACTTCTACATCTGGCACTGTAATCTCTGCCACTTCTGTGGTGTACTCTACTTGCTCTTCATCTTTTTTATTTTCTACGTTTTCCCTGTTAGTATCTATTGTTACATTTTTACTACCACAACCACTTAACAAGCCTAATGTAATCCCTATAACTATCATAGCCCCCCAACACTTCTTACTCATTGCACATCTCTTCCTTCTATTCATAAATTCAAAAGCTACTTTTCTTTAATACCTATTCAATAGTTAACTCTTTTTGATATAAGTACGCCATATTTCAAAGAAAACATCTTTCCGACTCATATATAATGGATTGACTTTTTGTACTAACTGATCATAGCTCACAACTGCTGCATATAAGTGCTCTACAATGGCGTTATAAACTTTATCATTTTTTGTCTTGAAGACTTCCGCCCCCTTCATATCTACATTTAAATAAGCTAATTCTTCCCCATAGCCATAACGATGTACATTCGTCCCATACTGATTATCTCTCATCACCATTTGAACTACTATTCCCTCCATAAGCAACATATAAGCCAGGTGATCTGCTATAAGATAATCTTTACGCATCAGCTTACCTAATGCTTGAATAGAAATAAACCAAAATTCGTTTATTTTATCTAAATCCCAGTCTTCCCAAAAATCTTTCTCTTGCTTTAGCACAATATGCTCTCGCAAATCACTTTGCGGCAAAGTTAATACCCTTTCATCATATCGCGTAAAGCATGTCACATCCATACGAAAGCCAGATTTCAAGCAAATTCGCAATCCTTCCTTACAAGTTTCTCCCTTCATTCTTTCTTGAAAGACAACCCCAAATATCTTATCTTTTAAGCCAAGTCGTGGAAAATATCTCTTATAAATAGGAGTCTGTTCCTCAAAATCCTCTCGGCTCAATTTTACCCATAAATTGAAATCCACATCACTAAACTTATCATGAAAACACTTTTCTAAGCCTTCTTCGATATGTACTTTATCTTCTAATGATTCAATAACTATATCTTTGATTGCAACTTTCTCTATTTCTGGCAAACTAAATATTGTTTTTAAAAATTTTCTAGTTTCTATTGTCATCATTTGCTTATTAATTTCCATATTTACACCCCTTTAGAATTGTACGCATTTACTTTTTCTAAAAAAGTGTCTTAACTTCCCCATATTTTTCATCGTCATCTGGACTCCTTAGTCTTTTATATTTTATAGTTTGATTGCTCTCGTTTCTATTTTACCTTTATAAAAAAAGCCATATGAGAAAATGGACTTCTGCAGTAAATCTATTTCCTAATATGGCCTTAATTGTTAATGCATGCTTTATCTTTTTATTTATCTGCAATAGCTGCTTGAGCTGCTGCAAGTCTTGCAATTGGTACTCTAAATGGTGAGCAAGATACATAGTCAAGACCAATCTTATGGCAGAATTCAACTGAAGAAGGATCTCCACCATGTTCACCACAAATACCAATATGTAATTTATTATTAACTGGTTTTCCAAGCTTAATAGACATTTCCATTAACTTACCAACACCTGTTTGATCAAGTTTAGCAAATGGATCATTTTCAAAAATCTTAGTATCATAGTAAGCATCTAAGAATTTACCAGCATCATCACGAGAGAAGCCAAATGTCATTTGTGTTAAGTCATTTGTACCAAAGCAGAAGAAATCAGCTTCTTTTGCAATCTCATCAGCAGTAAGTGCTGCTCTTGGGATTTCAATCATAGTACCCACTTCATACTCAAGGTTAACGCCAGCAGCAGCAATTTCAGCATCTGCTGTTTCTACAACTACTTTCTTAACGAATTTAAGTTCTTTGATATCGCAAATAAGTGGAATCATGATTTCTGGTTTAACTGTCCAATCTGCATGTTGTTTCTGAACATTGATTGCCGCACGGATAACAGCTTTGGTTTGCATTTTTGCAATTTCTGGATAAGTTACAGCAAGACGGCACCCTCTATGCCCCATCATTGGATTGAACTCATGTAATGAATCAATAAGTGCTTTAATATCAGCTACTGATTTATTTTGAGCCTTAGCTAGTTTCTCAATATCTTCTTCTTCTGTTGGTACGAACTCATGAAGAGGTGGATCTAAGAAACGAATTGTAACTGGACATCCTTCAAGTGCTTCATATAATTTTTCGAAGTCTCCTTGTTGATATGGAAGGATTTTATCAAGTGCTGTCTCTCTTTCTTCTACAGTATCTGCACAAATCATTTCACGGAATGCAGCAATTCTATCTGCCTCAAAGAACATATGTTCTGTACGGCAAAGACCGATACCTTCTGCACCAAGTTCACGTGCTTTTTTAGCATCTGCTGGTGTATCTGCATTTGTACGAACTTTAAGCTTTCTGAACTGGTCAGCCCATCCCATAATTCTGCCAAATTCACCTGCAATAGTTGCATCAACAGTTGGAATAAGTCCATCGTAGATATTACCTGTTGAACCATCAAGTGAAATGTAATCTCCTTCATGATATGTTTTGCCACCAAGTTCAAATTTCTTATTAGCTTCATCCATTTTAATATCGCCACAACCTGATACACAGCATGTACCCATACCACGTGCAACAACGGCTGCATGTGATGTCATACCACCACGTACTGTTAAGATACCTTGAGCGGCCTTCATACCTTCAATATCTTCTGGTGAAGTTTCAAGACGAACGAGAACAACCTTTTCTCCACTTGCATTCCATTCTTTAGCATCATCTGCTGTGAAGACGATTTTACCACAAGCAGCTCCTGGAGATGCGCCAAGTGCTTTACCAACTGGCTCAGCAGCTTTTAATGCTTTTGCATCAAATTGTGGATGTAATAATGTATCTAAGTTTCTAGGATCAATCATTGCAACTGCTTCTTCTGGTGTTCTCATACCTTCATCTACAAGGTCACAAGCAATTTTTAAAGCAGCTTGAGCTGTTCTTTTACCATTACGTGTTTGTAACATATAAAGGTGTCTATCTTCAATAGTGAATTCCATATCTTGCATATCGCGATAGTGGTTTTCAAGTTTTTCACATACACCTTTGAATTGTTCAAATACTTCTGGCATAACCTCAGCTAATTGTTCAATCTTTTGAGGTGTTCTAACGCCAGCAACAACGTCTTCACCTTGTGCATTCATTAAGAACTCACCCATAAGTTTCTTCTCACCTGTTGCAGGGTCACGTGTAAAGGCAACACCTGTACCTGATGTTTCACCCATGTTACCAAATGCCATTGGTTGTACGTTAACAGCTGTTCCCCATGAATATGGGATATCATTGTCACGACGATAAACATTTGCTCTTGGGTTATCCCATGAACGGAATACTGCTTTGATAGCTTCCATTAATTGTTCTTTTGGATCATCTGGGAAATCTGCACCGATTTTAGCTTTATATTCAGCTTTGAACTGATTAGCAAGTTCTCTTAAATCATCTGCATCAAGTTCAACGTCTTGTGTAACACCTTTTTTAGCTTTCATTTGATCAATAAGTTCTTCGAAGTATTTTTTACCAACTTCCATAACTACATCAGAGAACATTTGAATAAATCTTCTGTAGCAATCCCAAGCCCAACGTGGATTACCAGATTTTTTAGCTAATACTTCCACAACATCTTCATTTAAACCAAGGTTAAGAATTGTATCCATCATACCTGGCATTGAAGCTCTTGCTCCTGAACGAACAGATACTAAAAGTGGATTTTCTTTATCTCCAAATTTCTTTCCATTAATTTCTTCGATTTTAGCAATATATTCCATGATTTGGCCTTGGATTTCATCATTAATCTTTTTGCCATCTTCATAGTATTGCGTACAAGCCTCAGTTGTAATTGTGAAACCTTGTGGTACAGGAAGACCAAGATTTGTCATTTCTGCTAAGTTAGCACCTTTACCTCCGAGAAGATTTCTCATGTCAGCGTTACCTTCTTTAAACAAATATACCCATTTGGTTGCCATATTGAACATTCCCTCCTAATTCTTCACATAATAAAGTATCTAAGCTTTCCGGGATTTGGCGGTATCTCCGAAAGTCTTGTCCTCTTTATTTCCCCTACATTATAACACAAAATTCATCTTTGAATATACAATATTATAATTTTAAAAACTTTTATACATTTTCAATAAAAACATTGTTAAATTTATATCATCATTTCACTATTTTTATAATGTTTTTTATATGTATTATCAATTTTTACAAATTTCTTTTTGTTTCATTCTAATAATCAAAAATTATCTATTTATTCATTCTTTTCTTCTTATTTTGCTGTATTTATTTTTAAGTGACTACTTTTTTAAAGTCTTTTCATGTCAACCCCCTCTTTTATTCTGCTACTTTTTTAACAATTTTTATAGATTTTGTTCCATAAAAAAAGGCTATCCCTATAAGGATAGCTCTTTTTATATATTAGAACGCCATACGTTCTTGGATGTATGCTACTAAATCTTCAATTGCAACACGTTCTTGTGCCATTGTATCACGGTCACGTACTGTTACTTTTTTATCTTCTAATGAATCAAAGTCAAATGTAATACAGAATGGTGTTCCGATTTCATCTTGTCTTCTATAACGTTTACCGATTGAACCGGCTTCATCATATTCTACATTGAATTCTTTAGCAAGTAATTCAAATACTTTAATTGCATCTTCTGATAATTTTTTAGAAAGTGGAAGAACAGCTGCTTTAACTGGTGCTAAGGCTGGGTGGAATCTAAAGATTGTTCTTGTGTCGCCATCTTCTAATGTTTCTTCATCATATGCTTCACATAAGAATGCAAGTGTTACACGATCTGCACCAAGTGAAGGTTCAATAACATATGGAATGTACTTTTCATTTGTTGTAGGGTCAAAGTATGTCATATCTTGACCAGATGTTTCTTGGTGTCTTGTAAGGTCAAAGTCTGTACGAGATGCAATACCCCAAAGTTCTCCCCAACCAAATGGGAATTTGAATTCGATATCTGTTGTTGCATTACTGTAGTGAGAAAGTTCTTCTGGTGAATGGTCACGAAGTCTCATGTTATCTTCGTTTACACCAAGGCTTAATAAGAAGTTTTTACAGTAGCTTCTCCAGTAGTCGAACCATTCAAGTTCTGTACCTGGTTTACAGAAGAATTCCATTTCCATTTGTTCGAATTCTCTTGTTCTAAAGATAAAGTTACCTGGTGTAATCTCATTTCTGAATGACTTACCAATTTGACCGATACCAAATGGTACTTTTTTACGGCTTGTTCTTTGTACATTTTTAAAGTTAACAAAGATACCTTGTGCTGTTTCTGGTCTTAAGTAAACAGTGTTTTTAGAGTCTTCCGTTACACCTTGGAAAGTTTTGAACATAAGATTGAATTGACGGATATCTGTGAAATCGTGTGCACCACATGTTGGACAAGCAATTGCTTTATCTTTGATGAAGTTTTGCATTTGTTCATTTGACCATCCATCTACTACTTCTGGTGTTCCTTGTTCATCTAAGTAATCTTCGATGATTTTGTCTGCTCTGAAACGTTCTTTACATGCTTTACAGTCCATAAGTGGGTCATTGAAACCACCTACGTGTCCTGAAGCTACCCATACTTGTGGATTCATAAGAATTGCACAGTCAACCCCTACATTATATGGACTTTCTTGGATGAATTTTTTCCACCAAGCTTTTTTTACGTTATTTTTGAATTCTACACCAAGTGGACCATAATCCCAAGTATTCGCAAGACCACCATAGATCTCTGAACCTGGATATACGAATCCTCTAGATTTAGCTACTGCTACGATTTGTTGCATGCTTTTTTCTTGCATTTTAGTTCCTCCTTAAAATTAAAAAATAGCTTAATATATATGGGAGAAGGTGAAAAATAAAAAAAAACCTTCATCCCTCTAAAGCAAGGGACGAAAGGTTATCTTCCGCGGTTCCACCCTTATTGAATTCAATGATCTTCATTGCATTCCTCTTTTACTTAAAGCTTACTCCAAAGTGCCTTCATAAAAAGTGTTCTAACTGGCTCCCACTCTCCCAGTCTCGCTGATAGCCTTAACTTCTTACTACTTTTCTTTTTCATCGTAAAAAATATAGCTTTTCTTACGATTTAATGTATCAAAAACCCCCTAAACTGTCAAGTGGGTTTTTAGGCTTTTACAATAATCTTTATATTTTTTCCCGTTTCTTCTACGACTATTAAACTTTTTGTAAAACTTTGAGTTTGCAAAGCTTTAAATAAGCCCTTAGAATCAGCTATATCATATAAGATAAAACTTATTGACTCTGCTTCATCTTGTCTTGTAAGAGTCGCACCGCTTTCTTTGGCATATGTCTCTAAGTAACTCGTTAACAAATCTATATGCTCAGCCTCTATTTCCCAGATTTGTTCATCTTGTACTTTTCGTGTATTTGATAATACTTCTTTACCCTGACTTATTTCATTTGTTAGGCTAGTTTCACTTTGTACAGTAACTTTATCTTCTACTACATTTGAATTTTCATCTGCTTGATTAGCTATATTAGGTACTGCTGATGCTTGTTCTTCTGGTGCTATCCTTGCTTGTGCTACGCCACTAGATGCCGCCATCTTATCAGAGGCTTCTGTTTGCGTCGGCTGCACTTCATCTCCGATTGACTCTGTCAACTTTTGTGCTGAGTCTTTAGCTGTTACCGCATAACTCTCCTCTCTACTATCCATCTCATTTAATTCTAAAGGATGTACTTTTATTAAAATCACACCGACTAATAAAGCTGCTACCATCCCACCTATACGCTGCGGCCAAAGTGATTTCACCTTACCTTTTTGTGTTTCTTTTGCCACCCTCTCTAGCATCTGTTTATGTAAAAGGGGTGGCACCACAGTCTCTTCATCAGCTGTTTCTTTTAAATGACTTAGCATTTGCTTTAACTGTGCATATTCATTTCTACAGCTTGTACACTGCTTTAAATGATCTGCTATTTCTGCTTTTTGTTTTTCATCTAGTATTTTATCATAATAAGCTGATAATGCTTCTCGACATTCATTACATTTCATAGTGCACACTCCTTAATATCCCTTTTGACGAAAAAAAGATTTGTAGGGTTCCTTATTTTGCTCTAAAACTTTTTTTAGTGCTCCCCTTGCTCTAGAAAGTCTAGATTTTACTGTTCCTAAAGAAATCTGCAGTATTTCTGCAATTTCATCATATGAATAATCTTCCACATCTTTTAGCACAATAATTGCCCGATATTCTGGTTTTAACTCACTTAAACCAATCTGAATAACTTCCTTAAGTGCCTTTGCTTCAACCTGCCCTACTACATCTTCTTTTGAAACTTCATCTATTAACCATTCCTCATCTTTTTCATTTCTTTGGAAAATAGAAATATGCGTAATATGCTTTTTATTTTTACGTAATAAATCAATACACTGATTTGTTGTTAAGCGATAAATCCACGTACTAAGCTTTGCATCACCTTTATAATGTTTAAGCTGTTTCCATACTTTAAGACAAACTTCTTGAAAGGCATCTGCTGCTTCTTCTTCATTTTGTAGCATTTTTAGACAAAGCTTATAAATATTATTTTCATAAAGACTTATAAGTCTTTCAAATGCTTCAAGATCGCCATTTTGAGCTGCCTGTATTAATGCTTTGTTTTCTGTCACTTATACTTCCCCCTTCTCAGTCATTTGCCTTCTTATTTTAAGGTATACAACCTACTTAATGCAATCTTTTTACATAGAGAAATGACTTTATAAGATATATATTTCAATTTTATAGTTTGTTTCTCTATATTCTTATTAATGCTATATTTTTTAGATAAAATTAATTTTCCACTTGCTATGGTATGAAGATTATGGTAATATAATACTTGTCTTAAGTAATATTTTTTAAGCCGCTGTGGCGGAATGGCAGACGCACTTGACTCAAAATCAAGCGTACCTTGTACGTGTCGGTTCGAGTCCGACCAGCGGCACTATTCATATGACTTTGACTAAAAGGTAGGTAACTTTCATCCTTACGATAAAAGTTACCTACCTTTTTATCTTTAATTATTTTCTAAATACTATAACTTTATTTATTCTTTTATATGTATTACACTAGTTATAGTGTAATACATATATCATATTGCTACTAAGTAATACTTTTATTTAGTATGCCAATACAAGGAGGATACATATGGAAAGTTTAAATTTAAGAAATGTAATAGGTTCTGCAGAAACAGCTACACCTATTACTAAAGAAATGCTTGGCCCTCTTGCTACTCTTGATTTTCCCCTTGGCCAAAGATGCCCTTCTAACTGGTGCCCACCTGTAGGTTATACCTTAGAAAAAGCAACGGTAAAGGATGTCCCTATCGAACGCTTAATCCCCGAAAACGGTAGCAATGGCAAAGCCATTTTAATGCTCCATGGCGGTGCCTACGTTTGGCCTCTTATGGATTCTAACAGAGAGCTTGCTGTCGTTTTATCACAACTCACCCAAGGTGCTGAGGTCGTTAATGTAGATTATCGCATTGCTCCCACATATGTTTACCCAGCTGCCCTTGAAGACTGTGTAATTGCCTACAAAGCTCTTTTAGATTTAGGCTATAAAGGTGAAGATATTCTACTGATAGGTGAATCTGCAGGCGGTGGCTTAGTATTAGCTCTTACACTCTATCTTAAAGACCATAGCTTACCACTACCTAAAGGTATTATTGCCATTTCTCCTTGGACCGAATTAAACGACATTGCCCCTTCACACCGCATTAACTACACCAAGGATATTATTCTTGGTCAAAATGGCTGTTCTATCGCCACTCAAGGCAAAAAACAATTTTATCGTGCAAATACAGACTACAGAACCCCTTATCTTTCTCCACTCCATGGTGACTATTCTAACTTCCCAGCTTTGCTCGTTCAAGTCGGCACTTATGAAATGCTTTATGACGATGCCACAAGAGTCGTAGAAAAAGCTGAAAAAGCTGGCGTAGATGTTACTTTCTCAAGTTACTACGGTATGTTCCACTGTTTCCAAGAAATTTTACCTGAGTTACCTGAAAGTAAATTAGCTTGGGCTGAGATTAAAAGGTTTATTAATCAGTATTTTTACTAGTTTTATAGTAAGCGTACAATAATCAGACGTATTGTTAAAATAAGATAGCCGTACTAAA